>JBHENH010000005.1:11241-11740 GCA_046262135.1 Pyrinomonadaceae bacterium | reverse complement strand
GTGGTAACTCCGGTTCTCCGACCATCAACAGGAAGGCTGAGTTGGTCGGCTTGATCTTTGATGGCAACATTCAGTCGTTGGTAGGGGATTTTATTTACGATGAATCCGTCAATCGCGCGATCTCTGTAGATTCGCGTGCGATGTTGGAGGTGCTGCGGAAGATTTTCAATGCCAACGAACTTGCTGACGAATTAACGAAGAGCTAAGTAGGAGCGAACAGCGACGAGGGCAATAGCACGGCTATTCGCGAGCGCGCGCTTGCTCCACGTGGAAGCCGAGCATGATGTTGCTGGGGACCGCCGGCGTGCCGCCGCCGTGGCAATCTTCACGCATTCAGTAGCGCGCGACACCCTCTTATCTGCTGAACGCCGAATGCGGACTGCTGAGTGTTTCCTGCGAAATCTGCAAAACTAAGGATAGTCTTCGACTCCGGCCACCGCGTCTTGCCTTCCATGCCGCCCCTCGTGCTAGTCTATATCTATCCCCCGGTCGCGCCTGC
>JBHENH010000005.1:377-11231 GCA_046262135.1 Pyrinomonadaceae bacterium | reverse complement strand
GTTATCTCACTAGCGTTTAACACAATCGCGGACTTTTGTGTCTGCTTAGTGAGGTTAACCATGTCTTCAGCATCAGCATTTGCTCCAGCGACGACAGGATTTGTCGTCAGTAAAACGGAACCCGTACCGGCGGTTTCGACCATTCTCGTTATAGAGGACTACACCGATACTCGCGATTTGCTCTCGGGGGTACTTCGCCATAAAGGCTACAAAGTACTGGAAGCGGAAACCGGACTCGAGGGACTGTTAAAAGCGATCGGCAGCTGTCCTGATCTAATCATCATGGATCTTGCGCTGCCTGAAATGGATGGTATCGAGTTAGCGAAGCGCATCCATGGAGAACCCAAACTGGCACGCACGCCGATCTTTGTTATAAGCGCCTATATTACGGATGAGGTTGCGTCAGACGTTCGCGCAGCTGGTTGCCTCAAGGTATTTAGAAAACCATTCGAGGTCAGCACGCTGTTGGAAAGTATCCGCGAAACTCTCAATAGTCAAAAAATGGATTTCATCCCGCGTCGAGATGAAAGCTTAAAAGTAGGGTGATCTTCAATGGGGGCTGCTTATGAAAAAGCGTCCAATCTCGACAAGAGTGAGACTGGACGCTTGTGTGATCACGAGAAGCGGGCCGCTTGCTAGTTGATCAGTTGCAGATTCAAGATCTGCTCCAGTATAGCGCCTAGAATTCCGGCGGTCCCATTTGAGTAACGTCCTTAATGAGAGCGACTGTAATATAACCGTCTTCATAGCCCCGACTAAAGCCTTCGCGAAAATAGTAGCGATACTCGCTTAGATCCACGTAGTAACCGTCGTAGCCATAGCTGCCGTCCTCATAACCAATGGCGTTTTCAGGGCTAAAGCTCCAACCATCTTCGCGGTCGGCTTGACCGGCCCGGAATCCTTCTGAATAACCATTGTTTACCGCCTGCTGTAGCATCTGGGCGCCATAACGATTGGTTTCGTAATAATTGCCGCCGCGCGAGTAGCGATAACTGTATGGTCCATAATCGCTATATCGCCAGTTTTGCAACCGCAATTGATCCTGCCGCAAGCGTTCGAGATATCTTTGCTGAGAACCTAATTGAGCGCGGCGCCGCTGCTGTTCCAGCAAGCTCATGAAATGTACGTTATGGGATGAAATAAAGGACGCAGAAGCAGGAAGCAGGAGCAGTTCGACGTAAACCTGTGTCGCTGTTACTAAGCTTTCTCGAGGGCCGCGTACTTTTGGACCAATTTCTTTTGGCCGTAACCCGGGAAGGTAACCGT
The DNA here is from genome assembly GCA_046262135.1 of Pyrinomonadaceae bacterium. Taxonomy (GTDB): domain Bacteria; phylum Acidobacteriota; class Blastocatellia; order Pyrinomonadales; family Pyrinomonadaceae; genus PSRF01. Next base: position 9,965 of record JBHENH010000005.1, on the reverse strand, counting down.
TAGTTTTAATGACTCACCAATTCCTTCTCGCCTGAGAACGAGTCCGCGACCGTACTTTGCATGTTTGACGTAAGACCCGGGTACAAAATCTGAACCTTGATGTTGGACGTCTTGTGTTGGACTTTGGACTTTGGACTTTGGACGAGCGACCTGGGTCGAATCCTGGCGCAAAGTAGGCCCCATCTCATGCTGCTTGCGGTCAGACTTATCACGCTCGGCTCTTTCACGAGTTGACTCGAAGCTACCGCCCGTCTTGCCCAACCCTGCCGCACGCTGTTTGAAAAACTCGGCGATCGAGTCGACGCTATCGTACGTTTTTCCTGCGTACTTATTTTTCTCTTTGCGGTAACCGGCTTCTTCGTCGATTTTACGAAACTCTCCGCGTTCATAATCGATCGCCGATGAACCGCGCGCAAAAGAAAGCCAGGATTTTCCCGGAGAAAGATCTTCGATCATATCCAAAGGCATCTCATTCAAAAATTGAGAGGGTTCGGAGGCGAGCTCCTCTCCGTATACCCGCCGCTTCATCGCATGGGTCACGTACAAAAATCTTTCGGCGCGCGTCATGGCCACGTAGCAAAGACGGCGCTCTTCCTCCATCTCAGCAGGATCGGTAGCCGAGCGTGAGTGAGGAAATAGCCCGTCTTCGAGCCCGACTAGAAAAACGAGCGGAAACTCAAGGCCTTTTGCGGAATGCGCAGTCATCAGCGTTACTGGCGCATCACGCTTGTACTGATCTGCGTCAGACACAAGGGCAGAGTGATCAATGAACTCCCGCAGACCTTCAAGTCCTTCGTCATCGTAATCCACCGCGGCGTTCACCAATTCCTGTAAGTTCTCTAACCTTGCCTCGGCTTCGTCAGTTTTCTCAGACTTAAGCGCGTTTTCATAACCGGTCTGAAAGATGGCTGCCTTTACGACATCGGAGACGGGAGACGTCGATGATACAGAGATGGCTGATCTGCGGGATACGGTAACGGTGGGATCCGGGGAGGCGGACCCTTCATCCTCGCGGTCGCTTCCGGTGCCTGTGTCGCCGCGCGTAGGGTCGACACCGCTCAAAGCCCCCAGCTGAAGGATGAGCTTGCGAAAACTCTTCAACGCCGATAAAGCGCGTGCGCTCAGGTTCTCCGGGTTTTCGATTACCATCTTGATTGTTTCCCAAAGCGACAGTTCATAATCGCGTGCGCGGCGCTCAATCTCTTCAACCGTCTGTTTACCGATTCCTCGCGGTGGACTATTAATCACTCGTTGCAACGCAATGGAGTCATTGGGATTGAGTGCCAACTTTAGATAGGAAATGATGTCGCGCACTTCCATTCGCTCATAGAATGAGAATCCCCCAACGATGTTGTAGGGTAAGCCGGCGCGCCGCATTGCCTCCTCAAAATTTCGTGACTGAGAATTGGTTCGATATAACACTGCGGCACGCAGGTCATATTCCTCGCGCCGGTGCTCCAGGATCTTTGCGGCAACAAAACGGGCTTCTGACTCAGCATCAAAAGCCTGATAGTACCGAACCAATTCGCCCCGAGGATTCGACGTCCACAAGGTCTTTCCTTTGCGCTCCGTGTTGTGCTTAACCACGGCGCCGGCGACGTCGAGAATCGTTTGAGTAGAGCGATAGTTTTGCTCGAGCCGAATTGTCTTCGTATTGGGGAAATGTTTTTCGAAGTTGAGAATATTGGTTATGTCGGCGCCACGCCATTTATAGATCGACTGGTCCTCATCGCCGACAACCGCGATGTTTTGTTGCTTCTCAGTCAGTAAGCTAATCAAAGCAAACTGAAGGGAATTTGTATCCTGATATTCATCCACCAGAATGTAGCGGAATTTATTGTTGTATTTCTCGCGGACCTCGGGAACGTTGCGTAGCAGACGCACGGTTTTGATAAGAAGGTCGTCGAAGTCGAGAGCATTATTAGCGTTTAGCCGCTCTACATACGTCTTGTAGACACGCGCCATTGCGGCGCGGCGCTCATCCACATAATCGGCCCGCGCGGCAAATGTGTCCACGTCTTCGCCCCGGTTTTTGGCAGAGCTGATAGCGCCCTGCGTAGCCCGGAGTCCCAGTTGCTTTTCATCGTAGCCAAGATCCTTGATGCAATTCTTGATTAGTCTCAGCGAGTCGTCCTGATCATAAATCGTGAACGTGCGACTGTAATTCTCGTTCAACTTTTCTATGTCCTGGCGAAGGATACGTACGCAAAGGCTGTGAAATGTTGACACCAGTGGGGTGCTGGGAAGGTCTTGATCTCGCAAAAGCTGCTGCACGCGCTGTCTCATCTCCTGAGCGGCCTTGTTCGTAAAAGTCACAGCCAGAATGTTCCAGGGCGCCACGTTTTTTTCGGCAATTAGATATGCGATGCGATGTGCAATTGCACGCGTCTTCCCGGAGCCTGCGCCCGCGAGAATTAGCAGAGGCCCTTCGGTATGTTCGACGGCGACGCGTTGTTGTTCGTTGAGAGACGAAAGGAAATCGACCATTATTTTAGAGTCACTGTGTGATATTTCATTTAAACACACGAATGTATAGGAGCAAAATCTTGGGATGAGTAAAATCAAATCCACAGATTACACAGATTTCCACATATTCATCGAGACAGTACATTCTCGGCGTGCGTCCTTAAACTGTGAAATCTGCGTCATCTGTGGATTCGGTTTTGATAGCAAGAACCGGATAGATCGGATTAAACCCACCAACTATTATCACCGGGAGTTCGAATGCCGAAGACAGTTAGAGGTGATAACATGAGTGCACTAATGAAGCCGCAGCCAAACCTTTTCCCGGGAGCTGACGAAGCAAAATGGATCGCGGTCTGTTCGAAAGACGCTCGCTTTGATGGGAAATTCGTATTCGCCGTTAGCTCTACCGGAATCTACTGTCGTCCATCGTGTCCTTCTCGCCGTCCGAATCGCGAGCGCGTATCTTTTTTCGAGTTGCCCGAAGCCGCAGAGCAGTCAGGGTACCGGGCCTGCCGTCGCTGCCATCCGCGAAGGACTTCGGTAAAAGACCCGCAGGTTGAGATGGCGCGACGCGTGTGTGAATTGATTGATAACAATAGCGATGAACTGATGACACTTGCAGCGTTAAGCAATCAAACGGGGATTAGTTCTTTCCATCTTCAACGCACTTTCAAGAAGGTCATGGGTGTAACGCCGAGACAGTATTCGGAAGCGCGACGACTTGGCACATTTAAGTCACAAGTTCGAAGCGGCGAGTCGGTGACTAACGCTATTTACGACGCCGGGTTCGGTTCAAGTAGCCGGCTTTACGAACATGCTGTTTCGCGATTGGGCATGACGCCGGCAACCTACGGCAAAGGAGGCCGCGGAGCGACTATTCGCTACTCAATTGTGAGTTGTTCTTTAGGCAATTTGTTGGTAGCCGCAACGGGCAGCGGCGTTTGCTCGGTAAAGCTCGGAGATTCAGAACCCAAACTTCAATCAGACTTGGAGATGGAATTTCCTGCTGCGGAGATTCAGCGTGACGATGAACGGCTTCGACGAATTCTGAAGACTGTAATGCAGCACCTGGAAGGTAAGACACCGCACATCGATCTCCCGCTTGACGTACAGGCCACCGCGTTTCAACGACAGGTGTGGGAACAACTGCGGCAGATCCCTTACGGTGAGACTCAGTCTTACAGTGAGTTGGCCAAAGCTATCGGACAACAAAAAGCTGTGCGCGCGGTCGCGCGCGCTTGCGCCACCAATCCCGTAGCACTCGTTATTCCGTGCCACCGAATTATCCTGGGAGATAAATCCCTGGGCGGTTATCGGTGGGGCCTTGAACGCAAGAAGAGACTGCTGGAGAGGGAAGCCGAGGCAAAGTAAAGAGGTGGTAACTGCAATGTGACGGGGAATGCTCTCCCCCGTCGCTACGTTTTCTTTTTCTCAAACTTCAATGTGCTGAGGTAAAGTACCGCCATCGATGGCGGGAGAGTTGCACATAGGGACCTCTGGATGGCATTACAAAGGTTGGGTCGGTCCTTTCTATCCGGAGAAGCTTCCGACGAAAGAAATGTTCGGCTTCTATGCTCAGCATTTCGACACAGTAGAAATTAACAACAGCTTCTATCGCCTTCCTTCTGATACCACTTTTGATTCCTGGCGAGATAAATCCCCTCCGAATTTTCGCTTCGCCGTCAAGGCCAGCCGGTTTATCACTCACATGAAGAAGCTAAAAGAGCCTGAGACTTCGACGCAAAAATTTTTTCTTGGAGCTGAGCGTTTGGAGAAAAAGGTGGGGCCTATCCTTTTCCAACTTCCTCCACGTTGGAGCGTTAACATTCAACGTATGGGAGATTTTCTCGCAGCCTTACCTCAAGGGCATCAGTACGTTTTTGAGTTTCGTGATGAGACTTGGCTTGTATCGGAAGTATACAAACTGCTTCGAAAATACAATGCAGCGTTCTGTATCCACGACCTTTCCGGTGAGCAGACACCCTTGGAAATCACAGCCGATTTCACATACATACGGTTTCACGGACCCGGAAAAGCCAAATATGCCGGCTCGTATTCAAGTCAGCGCCTTCGCAAATGGGCAAACCGAATCAATGAATGGTGTAAAGATCAGTTGACAGTTTACGCCTATTTCAACAATGATATTGGCGGTTGCGCTGTCCGAAATGCCAGCGAACTTAAGCGGTTAGTTCTGTAAAACCTGCTTTAGAGGCTCTTACCGAACCTGGAAGAGCTACTTCATCCCTTTAAAACGTTTGTGAGCGTCTTTGGGGCCTGTTCAATGACCCGTTTTATGTCGGGATTGCGCGTTAGAAAGTGAAGGGCGATAAAACCAAGCTTAACGAATCGAAATTATTGAACGTCTTAACGTAGGAAAAGCGAGATAAAAACTAATGAATAAATTCTTAATCTTTGTAATGGTCATTATTTGCGCCGCGATCACCGCGTCAGCGCAGACGGAGAATGTGAAAGGCCGAGACACGGGTCACGGCGCTGCCACAAATCACGTGGACGCCTCGGATGTCGATGATGATCAGCGTGACGTGTCCGCCCGGCGAATTTCATACGAGTACACGAGTCCGCACTCCAAAAAAATTGGCGTTGTGCGAATCGGGTCTCCAACCACATATCTCAAACGAGGACTCACGGTTGAAGACGTGATGCGGGTATTAGGTGAGCCTGCAGGCCTGTCGACGCGTATAGAAGATGGTAAAGTTGTAACCATTTACGAATTCCAGCGTGGTGGGGAAAGAATGCTCGTCGCGGAATTCGTAAACGACAGGCTGATCCGATCACGAACGGAAAAACGTGAACAAGTCGCTCGAGCGGAACGCTAACCTGGGAAGGTGGTCCAAAATGGCCTGCGGTCTATGGGCGACCGAGAGTTACCCGAATCGTTTCGAAGGCGGAGCTTCCACACAAAGTCAGGCCGGCATGAACTGCCCGTTGAATTTGATCTTGTTGGTGGTGTTTCTAACGGCGTGTTCTGTTGCTGCCGTTGCTCAGGAAGCATCGAGTACTTCACAACCGGCAACAGATGTGCGCTCGCAGTTACGCGACGTTCAAGCTAAAGAATCTGAGTTACACACGCGAGCTCGTCAGCTCGACGAAGATTTGAAACCGGAAAACATCGAGCGCTCATTGGCAGGGATTGGCTCAACAAAACCGGAAGAACTACGTGAACTACGTCGCCGGCAACTCAGCATCGAACGTGAAAGCGTACGTAAACAGCTCAACCTGGTAACAGCCAGCCGAGAACGTTTGGAATCAGCCGTTCGTGCTGCCGACGCTGCTGCGTATCATCAGAGCGCCGAGGGCAGCACGTTACCGGTTGATCAAACGCTGAGATGGCAATATTCGGCAAGTCCTCGATGGTTTGTCGGCACGCTGTCAGGCTTGATTGCAGCTATCGGGATTATCGTGGTGATTACACTAGTACGCCGATTTAGGTAGGACCCCATCCGCGTCAAACTCCCCAGGTAGTAATACCATTCAACATTCCATAACAGACACGCGGTCTCCTTCGTTTGCACGTAAACGAAAACGCGAGTGGTGTAAGCCTGGTTGAGCTATTCTACCGTAACGGATTTTGCGAGATTACGAGGTTGATCCACATCACAACCGCGTCGAACGGCGATGTGGTAAGCCAGAAGCTGCAACGGAATGACAGAGAGTATGGGTGAGAGCAGATCACTTACGGGCGGGATAGTAATAACGTAGTCGGACACCACGGACGACATCGTGTCGCCTTCTGTCAGCACTGAGATGACGATGCCTTCTCGCGCTTTGACTTCAACAATGTTTGAGTGCGTCTTTTCATAACGTAGTTCGGATGACCGGTTACCTTCTTCACGAGTGTTTATGAACATGACCGGCAACCGTTCGTCGATCAACGCGTTGGGTCCGTGCTTCATTTCTCCGGCGGGATAACCTTCCGCGTGAATGTAAGAAATCTCCTTTAGTTTCAAAGCACCTTCAAGAGCGACGGGAAAGTTAATACCCCGGCCCAGGTAAAGAAAATCCGTCACACGAAAGAACTCCTTCGACAGTTCCTCGATATCATCTGACTCGTTCAGCAAATGTTCGAGTTTTACAGGCAACTCTGCCAGTTGTTGAGCGTGATGTTTCGCCTCCTCAGTCGATAAAGTTTCTCGTAATTCCCCGAGGTAGAGCCCGAGCAGATACAAGGCAACCATCTGGCACGTAAAGGCTTTAGTGGACGCAACGCCGATCTCCGGGCCGGCGTGCGTGAGAATGGCGCCATCGGCTTCGCGCATTATCATGGAGCCCTGCACATTACAGATGGCCAATGCCTTTGCTCCTAGTTCCTTCGCTTCTCGTAACGCAGCGATTGTGTCGGCCGTCTCACCGGATTGTGAGATGACGAGCAGCAGAGTATTTTCGTCCATCACCGGGTTGCGGTAGCGAAATTCCGAAGCGTAGTCGACGTCCACTTGAATACGAGCAAGCTGTTCTATCATGTACTTGCCAGCCAGACCTGCATGCCACGAGGTCCCGCAGGCTGCGATCTTGATCGATGTGAACCGCCTGAAGTCAGCCTCCGTGATATTCTTCATCTCATCAAGAAAAACACGTCCCGTGTCTAATGAAATCCGTCCTTGCATGGTGTCGCGTACCGATCTGGGCTGCTCGTAAATCTCCTTGAGCATGAAATGTTTGAAGCCCCCCTTTTCAGCCATGATCGGGTCCCACGTAATACGCTGGATAGCCGGTTGGACGGAGTTTGCTTCAAAGTCGGTCACCCGTACCGCGTCTTTATTGATGATAGCCATCTCGCCATCACCTAAAAAAAAGACGTCGCGCGTGTGTTGGAGGATCGGGGGTATATCAGAGGCTACGAAGAACTCGCGGTCGCCGAGTCCAATAACTACCGGAGGTCCCTGCCTGACCGCGATGATCATATCCGGTTCATCGGCGTTGATAATTGATAGGGCGAAGATCCCTTTGAGATCCAGCATCGCTCTACGGACCGCTTTTTCGAAGTTACGATCTTCCTTCAGATACTCTTCGATCAGATGGGCGATTATTTCTGTATCCGTCTCAGTGACGAATTGGTGGTCATTTTGGCGTAACTGCTTTTTTAGTTGCAGGTAGTTTTCGATTATGCCGTTGTGAACAACGACTACACGTCCCGTGCAATCGCGGTGCGGATGCGCGTTCTCTTCAGTGGGTCGGCCGTGTGTTGCCCAGCGTGTGTGGCCGATCCCATACGTGCCGTCCAACGGGCTAAGGCGAATGACTTCTTCAAGATTACGTAGTTTTCCTTCAGCTCGTCGTATTTCGAGATCGTGTCCTTCATTAACTACTGCAATGCCTGCGGAGTCATAGCCGCGATATTCGAGCTTGCGAAGGCCGTCAATGATTAGAGGGACCACCTGCTTGTTTCCGACGTAGCCAACAATTCCACACATAAATTAGAAGATGAAAGTTGTGGGATGAAAATGAATAAGAACGCTCGTCACTACTTTTCATCAGTCCTTTCCACCAGGCGTTTTTTCACTACTGCGGGAACACCAGCTACCAACGAGTCGGGAGGGACATCCTCCGTCACTACTGAACCCGCGCCCGTTACCGATCCTCGACCGACTCTCACGGGCGCTACCAGCATTGTGTCTGAACCGATCCTTACGTTGTCCTCGATTATCGTTTGATGCTTGTTTTTACCGTCATAATTACAGGTCACCGTGCCGGCGCCGATGTTCGTGTTCTCTCCAATCGTCGCGTCACCCAGGTAGGTTAAGTGCATCGCTTTTGAAGCTCGGCCCAGGCGCGATTTTTTCACTTCTACGAAGTTCCCGACCACCGAAGTTTCCTCAATTTGGGCATTCATGCGTAAGTGAGCGAAAGGACCCACTGAGCAATTTGACTCAACCTCCGAATCGATGATTACGCAATGGTCTTTAATAACTACGTCGTTCCCCAGGTGCGAGTTGGTAATGCGTGTACCCGAACGAATCTCGCAACTCTCACCCACGATGGATCTCCCTTCAATGACGACACCCGGATAAATCACGCAGTCGCGACCAATCGTTGCTTCCGCGCTAATGTAAGCGTGTGAAGGATCAAGGAACGTTACGCCTCCCTCCGTCATAAGTTTGCGAATGGTATTGCGGCGCAACAAATTCTCGAATTCCGCAAGTTCCGCCCTAGTGTTAATGCCCGAAACTTCACGAGCATCACCATGAAGGTAAACTTCGACTTTTTCGCCGTCGTTCATAAGTATCTGTGGAACGTCAGTGAGGTAGTATTCGCCTTGCTTGTTGGTGGGCTTCACGCGTTCGAGTGCGGCAAACAATTTTGGACCGGCGAAGCAATAGATTCCCGAGTTGATCTCTTTAACCTGGCTCTCGTTCGGCGTTGTGTCCTTTTGTTCAACAATTCGTACGAATTGATTATTTTCATCCCGAATGATTCTTCCATATCCCGTAGGATTTTCAAGCCGTACGCTCAGGATCGAACAGGCAGCGCCGGCTGACTTGTGGGTGTCGATAAACGCACGAAGCGTTTCTTCACGGATTAACGGCACGTCACCGGAAAGCACAAGAACATTCTTGGCGCCGTTTTCAAGTAGCGAACGCGCGGCCATAACAGCGTCTCCGGTGCCGCGCTGCTCTTTTTGAGTGACAAACTCGGCACGGCCACCGACTTCAGATCTAACTGCTTCCTTCACTTGTGCTGCTTGATGGCCCACGACGACATGAATCTTTTCCGGCCCCACGGCCTTAGCTGCGCGACAGACGTAAGTAATCAAAGGCAAACCGCCGAGCTCGTGGAGCACTTTCGCGCGGTTGGATTTCATCCTTGTTCCAAGGCCGGCTGCGAGAATCAGTACGTCGAGCGATTGAACCTTTTGGCGGGGCGGCAGTTCTTGCATGAAGTTATGCGGACACCGCGGGTTGCGAGCACGCTTGCTGTGTACAGGCGAGTACTACGCGTGCGAGAAGTGCGGAATCGTGCCGGACCTTCTCGCCATCTTGGAGAAGGCTTGCGCGAACAACTTTCGTGGACTCGTCTAGGACGCTATCGATAAGATCGTCATCGATACCTATCTGCTGCGCACCTTCCAGAGCATATCGGTCCGATTGTTCCTTGGTGATGCGC
>JBHENH010000005.1:0-367 GCA_046262135.1 Pyrinomonadaceae bacterium | reverse complement strand
ACAATTATAAAATCAAAATGAATTTCAGGAGCATAATGCTTGATGATCTCAAGATGCTGACGAGCTGAATAGTTGTCTGTCTCACCAGGTTGGGTCATTAAGTTACAAATAAATATACGCGTCGCTCGGCTGTTACCGATTGCGTCAGAAACTCGAGCCACGAGGAGGTTTGGCAAAATGCTTGTGTAGAGTGAACCTGGACCTACAGTTATAACGTCGGCTGCTCGAATAGCCTGAAGGGCTTCTGGAAGAGGCAGACATTGCTCAGGCTCCAATCGCAGGCGTTGGATCGGGACCCGAGATGCGGAAATCTGAGTCTCACCCCAAACCGAAGTTCCGTCCGCTAGTTCTGCGACCAATCGTACAT
>JBHENH010000004.1:43307-64916 GCA_046262135.1 Pyrinomonadaceae bacterium | reverse complement strand
CGTTTTAATCGGCGGAATACTCGGCGGACTGGGCGGATTCTTTATGCAGTACTGGATGGAAGTGATTGACTATCCCTTGAATGTGGGAGGCAAACCGTACAACAGTTGGCCGGCTTTCATTCCGATCACATTCGAGTGCACGGTCCTGGTGGCGGCGTTTGCAGCGGTGCTCGGGATGCTCGCGTTAAATAAGCTGCCGCAGCCTTATCACCCCGTTTTCAACGCCCCAAACTTTGCCCTTGCGACGCGCGATAGGTTTTTCCTTGTAATTGAGGCAAACGATGCAAAGTTCAAGCATCAGGAAGTCACGCAGTTTATGAAAACATTGGGCGCAACCGATGTAAGTGATGTGGAAGTGTGAACGCCAGTAAGCAGTAAGCAGTAAGCAGGAAGGACAAAGCACAAGGCCAATGCAGAAGACCAAGTCCAGTAGTGGCAGCTTGCGACGTCAGGGACAGGCGTGCTGCAAAGCTTTCTGCCTACTGCTTTCTGCCTACTGCCTACTGTTTTCCTCCGCTTGCCGTCGCGACATGCAGGATCAACCAAAGATGAAGCCCTACCGGTCATCCAGTTTTTTTGCGGACGGGCAATCGTCCAGACCGCCCGTTGAAGGAACTGTGCCGCGCGGTTTTCTCCGGCTCGACACGGAATTCTTTACCGGTAAGAAGAGGGGCAAGAGCACAGCAACGACGTCTGCTGCGTCACAATCCGGACCTCAACCTTCAGCAACTTCTGGAGCTGGTACGACCCTGCAGGGTGCTGCCGCCTATCCGGATGACGTTGAGATATTTCCCATCTCGGTTACGAAAGAAATGGTGACGCGGGGAAAAGAGCGCTACGAGATTTTCTGTTCGGCTTGCCACGGTCTGACTGGCAACGGCGACGGAATGATTGTGAGACGCGGTTTTCGGCGAGCGGCTTCGTTTAATGATGATCGGTTGCGGCAAGCGCCGGTGGGCCATTTTTTCGATGCCATAACCAATGGGTGGGGAGCGATGCCCAGTTACGCGCCGCAAATTACCGCACATGATCGCTGGGCGATCGTGGCCTACATTCGTGCCCTACAGCTGAGCCAGCAGAGCCAGCCGGCGGAAGCGCCTTCAGGCGAAGGTTCGCCCACGGTTTCGTCAACGCCGCGGCCGGGAGGACAAGATCCGTGATGGGTATCTCCTACAATCCGCCGGCGAACATAAAGCGTATTCAGCAACGTGCGTTGATCGTGGGAGTGATCTTTACGGTTCTTCTTGCCTTGGGGTTTTTCCTGGACCGCGCGCAGTTTTTTCATTCCTATCTGTTTGCGTTCAGTTTTTGGATGGGGATCTCAGCCGGCTCGCTGGCTCTTTTGATGCTGCAACACCTGACGGGAGGAGGTTGGGGCCTTGTGATCAGGCGGGTGCTCGAAGCCGCCACGCGAACTCTTCCTCTCGCGGCGATCCTGTTTCTGCCAATCGCAGCCGGTGCCCACTGGATTTATCACTGGGCGGATCCGCATGAGATGGCAAAAACCCCCGCGCTGGCGGAAAAGGCGAAGTATTTGAACGTTCCATTCTTCACGTTTCGCGCACTCGTCTATCTTGCCATCTGGCTGGTGCTTTCTTTTTTTCTAAACCGCTGGTCATTGCGACAAGACCAGACTGCAGATCGTGAATCCACCAGGCGCATGAAGGTAATCAGTGGACCCGGGATGGTTCTCTTTGTTTTTACCGTTACATTCGCTGCGATTGATTGGTTTATGTCGCTAGACCCGGAATGGTCATCGACAATCTACGGTTTCATTTTTGTCGCAGCATGGTCTTTAAGTGCTCTGGCTTTCGTGATCGCGGTAATGGCGATGTTGTCTAAACACGAGCCGATGAATACGGTTGTGGCCCAGTCACATTTTCACGATCTGGGAAAACTCCTCCTGGCGCTCGTAATGCTGTGGTCCTATTTTGCTTTCTCGCAGTTTTTAATTATCTGGTCCGGTAATCTCCCCGAAGAGATTCGCTGGTATCTGCCAAGAACGCGCGGCGGGTGGGGAGTAACGGCCTTGTTAGTCGTGATACTCCATTTTGCCTTCCCATTTCTGTTCCTTTTGTCGCGGTCGTTAAAACGTAACGCGGGAAAGCTGGTCATCGTTGCTGTGCTGGTACTCGTCATGCGTTTGTTTGATCTATTGTGGATGATCGCGCCGACGTTTACGGGCGAGCATTTTCACATTAGCTGGATGGATATTGTTGCGCCAATTGCGATCGGGGGTCTGTGGCTAGCAATGTTTGCGTGGCAGCTTGCTAAACGGCCTTTGATTCCCATAAACGATCCCCAATATGAAACTGTGCTGCAGCAAGCGCACGCACATTCGGGACACTAAAATAGAGCTATGGGAAAAATTGCACCTAATGGAAACGGCCACGGTCACGCTACAGAGACGCCCGATGTGTCGCACATCAAGAACATCGATGTGACGCACGAAGCAAGTGATGTCAACATTTCCGGGATCGTGAAATTCGTCGTCGCCCTCACGATCTTTGGAATCATTATTCAGGTTCTGATGTGGGGTATGTTCAATTTTCTGAGCGCGCAACAGCAAAAGAAGGAGCCGCCACCGGGCCCTATGGCGATGACCGAGCAGGAGCGTTTGCCTCCAGAGCCTCGTCTACAGGCGGCGAAGGGATTTGGGGTGAAGTTGGAAAGCGGTCAGTGGGTGTCACTGGAAAACAGAGAGCCGCAGGCTGAATACCGCGCGCTGCGGAGGCAGTGGGAGGGCCGATTGAATTGTAAATCTGACGACGCATTGAACGAAGGTCATACAGAAACAGATCACGCGGCCACTCCTCGCGATCAACCTGTGGTGAACACTAGTTCTCCATGCGTGCCAATCGATCAGGCGATGCAGAAAGTGTTAGAGGCTGATTTGCTGCGTTCACGAAAACGCGAAGATTCTACTAACAGCACCGGGTATGAAGAGGGTCTACCGAGTGCTTCCAGCTCAGGGCGAGAAGCGGAGAAGAGACAACAATGAGAGCAGACGGCAGACAGCAGACTGCAGAAAGTGAGCAGTAGGTAGTGCGCCACAGGGAAAATAATTTGATAGGCATCAGCGCTGTGCGGCTTTGCCGCATTGCAGTGCGGAAACGCTCTGCCTTTCCGGCGCTATCTGGATTTAAGAAGGTTGCGCCTTGCCCCTCGTTCGCAGGCGTAGCCTTCAAGAATGAATTTCATAAGTCGCCGGCAAGCCGGAGGCTTACCGTACTGCCCGGTGGCAAAGCCGCAAGCCGAACTAGAAGAGTACCTGAGTGGTTTATGAGGTCACTGCTCACTTTTTTCATTTTGCTACTCACTGTTCACAGCTCACTGTCCCCCGCGGCGGCTCAGTTCAGCCAAACGCAGGGCAATTCACCGCTTTACAGTTCGCGGCCGTATGAAGCACGCGCTCCCAGCGGTTTGCCAAAAGCCCTTAATGATGTAGGCATCGATCAGAAGCTTAATGAACAACTGCCCCTCGACCTTGTTTTTCGTAACGAGCAGGGCGAGCCAGTCAGGCTTGGTGATTATTTCGGAAAGAAGCCCGTTGTACTTTCACTCGTCTATTACCAATGCCCCATGCTTTGCAATCAGGTGCTCAACGGCATGGTGACGTCTTTCCGGGTGATGGCTTTCCAACCGTCACAGGAGTTTGAAGTTGTGACCGTCAGTTTCGATCCGCGCGAAACGGCCACGCTGGCTGCCGCGAAGAAAAGTACTTATGTCAATTACCTCCCGGAAGGAAGGCGCGCGAACGCAATCAACGGCTGGCATTTTCTGACAGGGGATGAGGAGAATATTAAACGAGTAACTGAGGCAGTCGGATTTCGTTATCACTTCGATGCAGCCACCAATCAGTTTGCGCATGGCAGCGCAATTTTCGTGACGACTCCGCAAGGTAAGCTGGCGCGGTATTTCTATGGGATCGAATACTCGTCACGCGATCTTCGTCTCGGACTGATTGAAGCTGCGGAAAACAGAATCGGGTCGCCCGTCGATCAGCTGCTGCTCTATTGCTATCACTACGATCCGGCCACCGGAAAGTATGGTGCCGCAGTAATGAACATGATGCGTCTCGGAGGCATTGCTACAGTGATCCTTATTATAGGGTTGTTATTTGTATTGCACCGGCGAGGCGCTGCGCACGTTAATTTGCGGGCGGGAGGCGCCGCGTAGCGCGACTGACAACGTTATGCAGACTTCGTGGATTCCATTTGTTCCGGAAAGTGCGTCCACTCTTTCAGGGAAGGTTGATGCGCTCTATTTCTATCTTTCGGGGGTCACGGTTTTTTTCACTTTACTGATCTCCGGCGTACTCATCTTCTTCGTTATTAAGTATCGCCGCCGGACGCCATATGAAATTCCACGTCCCATAGCCGGCTCGCACAAACTGGAGACCCTATGGTCGGTCATCCCTTTCATTATTTCGATGAGCATGTTTGCCTGGGGAGCCCAGATTTATTTTGAGCAATACATCCCACCAAAAAACGCGAATGAGATCTACGTAGTCGGCAAGCAGTGGATGTGGAAGGTTCAGCACTCAACCGGACAGCGCGAGATAAACGAGCTTCATGTGCCGGTGGGCCGGAAGATCAAACTAATCATGACTTCCGAAGATACGATTCATGACTTTTTTGTGCCCGCCTTTCGCATTAAAACCGACGTGCTGCCTGGCAGGTACACGACGCAGTGGTTTGAGGCGACGAAACCTGGAACTTATCACCTGTTCTGCGCCGAATACTGCGGCATGAATCATTCAGGAATGATTGGTTCTGTGGTCGTTATGCAGCCCACCGAATTTGATAACTGGCTCAGCGGTAATTCCGGTCAGCAGGCGCCGGCAGTTGCAGGCCAACAGCTTTTTCAATCATTGGGTTGTGTCTCGTGTCATGGCGCAACTGGCGAAGGTGGGCGAGGACCGTCACTGGCGGGATTATTCGGACGTCGAGTGTTGTTGGCAAATAACCAAAGCGTTATTGCCGACGAAGGGTACATTCGCGAATCTATAGAGAATCCGCAGGCGAAGTTGGTCGCTGGGTTTGGTCCGATCATGCCGACGTTCCAGGGCCAGGTGAGTCCCGAACAGCTAATACAAATCATCGCATACATTAAGTCATTACAAATTACAGGTGCCCCGCAACCGGTGTCGTCGACATCGCCTGCCAGTGAAGTTGCCACGCCGGCGGCGACTGCGCCGACGCCGCCGCCAAATCGCCGGTAAGTTTGCAGCAAGAATTATGAACGCAATCGAAACGTTTGAAACACCAGCAGCGGGGCGCGTTAACTACATCAACGCGCAATATGGTCTCAAGTCGTGGCTGCTCACGCGGGACCATAAACGCATCGCGCTGCTCTATCTTGGCTCCATCTCCTTCTTCTTTCTCATCGGCGGCCTGTACGCAATGTTCATTCGCCTGGAGCTGTTAACACCTCAAGGCGATCTGCTCTCTTCGACAACCTACAATAAAGTGTTTACCCAACACGGGATCATCATGATCTTCTTCTTCCTGATTCCGTCAATTCCGGCCACCCTCGGCAACTTCCTTGTGCCGATGATGATCGGAGCTAAGGACCTGGCTTTTCCACGCATCAACCTGCTCAGCTGGTATATCTATTTGCTCGGCGGGATCATCACGATTTGGGCGCTGCTGGCCGGCGGGATCGATACCGGCTGGACGTTTTATGCACCTTATAGCACCACCTTTTCTAACTCTTACGTGGTTGCGACTGGTGCAGGAATCTTCATTAGCGGGTTTTCGTCAATTCTGACAGGACTCAATTTCATCGTAACAATTCATACGATGCGGGCCCCCGGTATGACCTGGTTCAGGTTGCCACTTTTCATCTGGGCCCATTACGCAACGTCTTTAATCATGATTCTGGGCACACCTGTTATCGCGATAACAATTTTGCTGCTCGCGTTTGAACGGTTGGCCCGCGTCGGCATTTTTGACCCAGCTGCCGGAGGGGACCCGGTACTCTTCCAGCATCTATTCTGGTTCTATTCGCACCCGGCTGTTTACATCATGGTGTTACCGGGGATGGGCGTAATCAGCGAACTGATTGCCAATTTTTCGCGCAAAAACATTTTCGGATACTCTTTCGTTGCATTCTCCAGTCTTGCTATCGCTGTCTTTGGTTTTCTGGTATGGGGACATCACTTGTTTGTTGCCAGCCAGTCAGTCTACGCCGGAATGATTTTTTCATTTCTTAGTTTCGCCGTGGCGATCCCCTCAGCAATCAAAGTATTTAACTGGACTGCGACGTTATATAAAGGTTCGATCTCATATGACACTCCTATGCTCTATGCTTTGGGGTTCATCGGGCTCTTTACTATTGGCGGTATGACTGGATTGTTTCTGGCTGCCCTTGCAGTAGACGTCCACTTGAGCGACACATACTTTGTGGTCGCACACTTCCATTACATCATGGTTGGTGGAACGCTCCTGGCGTATTTGGGAGGACTGCATTATTGGTGGCCCAAGATTTCCGGTCGCATGTATCCGGAAGGATGGGGAAGGTTTTCAGCGCTGGTGGTTTTCGTAGGATTTAATTTGACGTTTCTACCGCAGTTCGTTGCTGGTTACATGGGTATGCCCCGCCGGTATCACGCGTATCCGCCGGAGTTTCAAGTGTTCAACGTGCTCTCGTCGGCAGGCGCTTCGATACTCGGCTTTGGTCTCTTGATTCCCATGATTTACCTGATTTGGTCCATGCGCTACGGCAAACGCGCGGAACCGAACCCGTGGCATTTACCAGGTCTGGAGTGGCGGACGGCATCACCGCCGCCAACGGAAAATTTCATAATCACCCCGGTTGTTACCTGGGAGGCGTATGAGTTTGCTCCACCGGAAGAAATGCAGGTAATAGGCAAATTCAAAGAAGAATCCGGGCTGGATGAGGCCGACGCCGTTATTGGCGGAAAGCCTCTGTAAGGACGGTAAGCGGTTGAGCAGTAGCGGAGAAGCAGAAGGCAGGAGCGAAGGCTAAATTCAGGCCTGAGACTTGAGACTTGATTAGGAGATAGATAATTGGCAGAGAGCGTTGCAATTCAACACGAGCATAGCCACCCGGCGCTGCAGCATCACTTCGAAAACATGGAGCAGCAGCGGGAAGCGGGAACACTCGGAATGTGGGTCTTTCTCGTAACCGAAATTATGTTCTTCGGTGGGATGTTTTTTGCTTATACGCTTTACCGCACTCAATATCCGGCAGCGTTTGCCTCAGCAAGCAATCATCTTTCGCTGCCACTCGGCGCAATTAATACTGCGGTCCTGATCTTCAGCAGCTTCACCATGGCCATGGCCGTCTACAGCGCGCAAACGGGCAAACGGCGCAGGCAGGTGATCTGTCTTGCCCTGACGATTCTTCTCGGTCTTACCTTTTTGGGTATCAAGGCTGTCGAATACCACGATAAGTATGTGGACCATTTAATTCCGGGGAGACTGATACCCGGCCGGCCGTTCGACGCGAGCGGAGTTCATCTTTTGCCGGGAGCCGCGAGGCAAAATGTTGAAATGTTTTATTGGATCTATTTCGCCATGACCGGCATGCATGCCATTCACATGATCATCGGTGTCGGATTGCTCTCAGTGATTCTTTATTTCGCTGCCCGCGGTCGATATGGCCCCGAGTATCACAACCCTGTCGAAATTTCAGGCCTCTATTGGCACTTCGTGGATATCATCTGGATCTTTTTGTTTCCCCTGCTTTACTTGCTGGGAAGGCATCTGGAACACGGCGGGTAGGACAGGCATTCCTGCCTGTCAATTTGGAAAGAAGTGGCGAACAAGAATATCTATCAGGTTAGTCTGGCATCTGCCGATCGATCGTATTGACAGGCGGGCGACAGACAGGAATGTCTGTCCTACGACTATGAGTGAACACATTGTTTCAATGAGGATTTATGTAACGATTTTCCTTGCCTTGATGGTAGGAACTGGTCTTACCGTGTGGGCCGGGGTGCGCGATTTTCCCGGACAGCTCAACGTGATTATTGCGCTGACGATTGCTGTCGTGAAGGCCACACTAGTCGTGCTTTATTTCATGCACGTTCGTTATAGCTCGCGATTGGTGTGGGTAGTATTTGCTTCCGCGTTATTCTGGCTGGGAATTCTTTTTGCGTTGACTTTTAGCGATTACTGGACCAGAAGTTGGTCATAGCCATCTCCTTGTTAGCCTTCCCCGCGATACAACTGCATATCCCGCACTATCACGAGCCGCTTACAAGCCGGGCATTCTAATCTGATAGTTGCGTCCGAAGTGTTGATGGGAGCGGCGCAGTAAGGACAAGCTCCTTTAACTTCATTTTTCTTGAACAAGCCGCGCATCATAATGAGCGGTAAAATCAGGCCCGCCAGTAGCAGCGGAATTCCGAAAAATACGCCTACGCTGGTTCCTTCGCCTAAGGTGAGCGTGATTACCAATCCCGCGATGAAAAGGACCAGGCCGATGGCAATAGCAAACGAAAAACTGTAGGCACTATCGAAAGTTTTTCCTGGCTTGATGGAATCGGGCTCTTTGGCGCTCATTTGAACATCCCCTTAATGTGAATTTTTGCGAGTCGCGAGCCGAAGAGAACCTGACTTTTACTCTGCATCTAAACCCTTGTCAATGTTGATACTGTTGACCTTAATCTCCTCCTGCAGGCCTGAGAATGAAGTTGACCCTCGTCAACTTTGTTAGGGTTATGCGTAACTCTAACAGACTGGAAGGTCGCGCTTTGAGTCGGCAACTTCCGGTAGTGTCCTAATTTGAAATCCTCCGTGCGTCGTTTGTGAACTCTGTGCCAACTTGGTGAATGTTTCGTGAGTAAATTCACCACGGAGACACAGAGCGCAGAGGCGGCACAGAGAAAATCGAAATAGGGACGCTACGCCAACTGGCGAGTGCTGTGCAGTTCGATGCTTCGCCGTTATAATCACCGTTTCCATGACAACTACAGCAACCAGCCCCATCTCTAAAACTCCATTCGAGACCTATCTAAGCCAACAGGATGAAGAAGCCTGGGCGGCTACTCTCACAACCCTACTTCGTTTCGTGCACGACGTAGACAAGAACGCCACGCAAATCTGGTTTTCTTTTTACCCGCTTTCATTGTTTCGCGCTCTTCAAGAGGCGGACGATCCCGAAACTCTCGCGCAACAACTTTTGCTGAAGGGCCATTACCTCCTAAAAGACCAAATCGATTCGTCGCACAAGTTCCTCTACGGCCATCGCTATTGGCCGCAGGTCAAAAAAGCAATAGAAGATTTCGCCGCAGGCTTTAGCCTGTCCGATAATGCCCAACTTTCCGATCAAATTCTGAATTTAGCTCGCGAGGTGGCCGGTAGGCTGAAGGTGGACGAGGCGCTCCTGGTTGGGATCACCGCCGTCGGCTTCATGACGGCACAGCAGGCGGGTTTCACTGCGTTCAAAAATGCCAAAGGCGAAATGCTGATTGATCGCAAACATGCGCGCAAGTCAGCTGAACAAGTTCTTCGGGAACGTGCCAAAGATAATAGCCAGGGCCTGCTTGGGTTTCTCAGGACGATCGATAAGAAATGGGCCATCACTTACGATGAGTCCGACGATAGCGCGACGTATAAGATGAAGCACGATCAGGATCTAGCGTGGGGTGCGGCCGACGATCGCACCCGGAATTGGCGCGAAATCGATCCCCGGCGTCCCGAAGGACCAATTCCAGTCGAATGCCGCTCGGCGTCTTGTGGTACATGCTGGGTAGGCATTCTCGGCGGCGCTGAAAAACTGTCAGACGTCGCTGTGCGCGAGGGAAAAAAAATAAAAGAGTTTGGCTACATTGACACTACGGAACCGAAACCTCTAATACGGTTGGCTTGCCAGGCGAAGGCACTAGGGGCTGTCTCGATAGTCATCCCGCCGTGGAACGGGGTTTTTGGAAAGTATGTGCGGTCGTTGAAACCGGAGGGCTGAACGCAGCTCTTCGCTAATACTAATCTTGCCGTAGTTTCCCGCTGCATGTGACTACGTGCTCGTCTCCAGGAACGACAATTCCAGGCTGACTAATTGCAGATTGAGAGCGAATTTTTGTTTCAACTGTCAGATCCGAACCTGACAATGTGATCTCTGTTGCCACGCGTGCCCGGCTTTGCTCCAGCGTTGCTCCAGAACCGCCCTCGTGCGAGATGCTGACAGCGTGGCTCACCCGATCCGAGGAGACTGACAGCGCATCTACCTCCACACTGGTGACGCCACCTCCCGAAGGGACGAAACGGACAATCTGTCCCGGCGCCGTGAGCTCAACTTCCCGCGCGCCGTTGTTGGTTTGATACTCATAAATTGGATCGCCCGATTCGGCGAACCGAAAAACTACGGGTACGTTGTCTCCATCATCGCAATTCAGATTGCCTTTCCAGGTGGTCCCGCCCAGTGTGCCGGGCGCGCCCGTTTCATTCCGTCGCGTCGAAGTTGATTGCACTTTTTCGTTCGAGTTGGGATCCGAATCCGACGAGGCAAGGTTCCCATTGTTCAGCGTGGACAGATAATACAATCCCCCACACGCCACACAGCCGCCCATCACTATTACGAGTAGACCA
This sequence comes from Pyrinomonadaceae bacterium, assembly GCA_046262135.1. Classification (GTDB taxonomy): domain Bacteria; phylum Acidobacteriota; class Blastocatellia; order Pyrinomonadales; family Pyrinomonadaceae; genus PSRF01. The sequence goes on along the minus strand of JBHENH010000004.1, from coordinate 54,357 downwards.
CTAACTGAAGCGAGAATAATCCACAGCTTCTTGTTGCTGTTTGCCTGCGGCTGAACGTCATTCGGTGGCAAGGGCTGTCCCTGATAAGTGTTCATCTCAACTCCGATCGGTAACCTCGAAGCAGTCGAGGATTAAGTGAGGCGCCAACCCTGATTAAAGTCTTGTCTCCTGAGGGGTCATAACATTACGCTCTGGGATGTAAAGGATCAAATCAATTTCGTTGCCCACAGAACCGTACAAACAAGAACAACGATCCGCCCTTCATTCGCCACTTCTTTTTGTGCTGGCGGCCGCCTTGCTTTGGAGCACGGGCGGCTTGTTCATCAAATGGACCTCGATCTCAGGGCTGGAGCTCTCCTTTGGTCGATCGCTGCTGGCAGCGATCACCGTCGCCATTTTCACGCGGCATGAGGGCTTTGGTCTGAACCGCGTTACGGCGCTGGCTTCACTGCTTTACGCGGCGCTACTGGTGCTCTTCGTACTGGCAACGAAGGAGACGACCGCCGCTAACGCTATCTTCCTGCAATACACAGCGCCGGTCTATTTGCTGCTGCTGGAACCTTTGATCTACAAAGAAAAGTTTCGGTCTCGAGATTTAATTACCGTGACCGTTTGCGTTGTCGGAATGTCGCTCTTCTTTGTCGGCAAGCTCCGGCCGCAGGACGTCACCGGCAATCTTTTGGCGCTGGCCTCCGGCTTCTGTTTCGCATGTTATTTCCTGCTCTTGCGGCACGCAAAATCGCGTGCCGTCAATCGCGCATCATCTGTAATTTACGGAAACCTTTTGGTAGTGCTGATTGCGGCACCAGTCGGATTAAAAGTCCTGCCGCGTTTAACTACGCATGACGCATTGAGCGTACTTTACCTGGGAGTGGTACAGATCGGATTCGCCTACACATTATTTACTGTCGCTATGGCACGCGGCGTCCGTTCTCTCGACGCCGGTATCGTTGGCTACGTCGAGCCGGTACTGAATCCGGTCTGGGTTTTTTTGGTCCTCGGAGAGCGCCCCAGTTTCTGGGCCCTGGTTGGAGGTTCGATAATTGTGGTTGCGGTAGTTTGCCACATGCTGTTGGAAGCGAAAGGTGGCGCTAGAACCGTGGCATTGCCTTGAAAAGATTCTATCCGCAGATTACGCAGATTAAGCACAGTAATACCGCATAATAAGTGCCTGACATCGGAATTATTCAACGCTTGCTCGATCAAAGGATTGTTGCGTTTGCAATAAAGTCCGGCTGTTGGTTTCTGTCTAAGGCTAATTGTTGGATGGTTCGTTCCTTGCTCTTCTAATCTGCGTAATCTGCGGATATCGTTTTAACCACCATCGGCTCTTTGTTTCGCGGCAGCAGCCAGTGCTCTCAAGCGTTCCACCTTTTGTTCGAAAGTCTCTCCAGGCACTGGCCCGGTATCTACTACACTTCCGTAGGTAGAGCGCTTCATAAGAGTTCGATCCGCCTGGCCCGTTGGCTTTGGCGCGGTAGGAATTGAAGACGCGGAGGCTTCCACTCTCTCCGCAGAAGCACCGGCAGGCGGAGGTGTAGACGGAGTCATTGCAGACTCAAGCACCCCAGATACTACCGGAGAATCCGGGCTGACTTCCGCCGCCGCTGAACCTGTCGGCGCCACTTCATCGCCTACTGCGTCAGCGCGTTGCTTCGCCGCCACGGCCACCGCTTTTAGCCGGGCCACTTTCTGTTCAAAAGTTTCTCCCGGCACTTGGCCAGTGTCGACTACTCCTGCATAAGTCGATCGCTTCATTAACTTTCGATCAGGTGCGGCTCCCGCTTTCGCTACTGGTTTTTGCGCGGACGCTGCCGGGGGCTTCGAAACTGCGGCAGGAGGAGCTGCAGCCGCTGCAGGAGTTTGCGGTGTCTGCGCCGGTTTGGGTGCGGCGGCCTTCGCAGCGGCCGGCGCATGGCCTGAGGCTTCCATAATGAAGACGCCTCTTGCATCTTTCCTGATAACGGGCAGCGTACCGCCCGCCGCTTGCAGCAAAGCAGAAAGCTCGGCCTCAACAAAACGACTTTGCTTCAAAGGATCGCGCACGTGCCCCAGTGGTGGGCCCATGTAAAGCGTGCCGCACGTCTGGCATTTGAAAAGCACATCGTCTCCGCGGAGATGTATTTCCGCGGGCTCACCTGCAGTTCGCAGTTGCTTAAGATGACCGTTACAGAGTTTTCCCTTTGCGTTTTTTTCGTTGCACACAGTCTGCGCGTTGGTGATCCGTTTCGGCACCGGCGCAGTTGCTGCCGTGGAAACCTGTTCGGTTGAGCCGGCTTCTGAGCTTGTTGCCATAGTTGTTGGTTACTTTCGTCCGCTGCGTTTTTGGTGGATAGCGCAAATCTTACCGAGATGTTGAAACGCGCGTCAACGATATACACAAAGGGGGGAACCTTAAGTTTAGGTACATAGGTGCCTTTGGGGTGCACCGCACTCCAAACACACCGGTCTAGCCGTGTTATGCTGAAATGAAATGGTGAATTTACTCGGAGCCATCTGGCGTCGCGCGCCGAGACGACTAAAGCGGTTTACTGTACGACTGAGTCATCCACGGTTCGCCGTGACCGCTGGCGCAATAATCACAGACTCTCAAGGTCGCGTGTTGCTGCTAAAGCACCGCTTCCGGCCGGGCGCCGGCTGGGGAATGCCTGGTGGTTTCATGGAACACAATGAGCAGCCCGATGAAACGTTGCGGCGGGAGTTGCGCGAAGAAGTTGGGCTGGAAGTTGAGAAACTCACAGTGTTTACGGCGCGAGCTTTCCGCGTACCAAAGCAAGTGGAGATAGTTTTCTCTTGCCGTGCAATCGGTAATCCCGTTGAACTCAATTATGAGATCCAAAGAGCGGCCTGGTTCTACCCTCACGAGCTACCCGATGGGTTGCCGGAAGATCAGGCGCAGCTAATAAAACTCGCGTTCAGCGATGGAGCAACTCTACGGGATTGATGTATGCTGTCGGCCGAAATTCAAAGCTGAGGGATGGAGGTCGAGGATGAGTGCTGATGAACGAGCAGTGTCGAGGCAGGTCGATTCCTCATCCTTTTTATCTGGGGAGAAAAAAATGGTAGATCTGATTCCGTCGCCAGACACTGTAATGCAGATTCTAAAGCGCACCGGCGCTTTTCGCGAAGGCCACTTCGTCTATCCCAACGGCAAGCATTCCCCACACTATTTTCAGATGCCGCTGGCTTTTCGTTACTACGATACGGCTCGAGTCCTGGCAGTGGCTTTGAGTAGGAAGTTTCGCGTGGACCGTGACATTTCCAGCCAGTTACCCAAGGTGGCGGTTATTAGCCCCAGCTCAGGCGGCATTCCGGTAGCCTTCGGAGTACGCGACGCGTTAAGTGCAGAACAGATTTACTGGGCAGAGCAGGAAGGCGGCAAACGGATGTTCCGGCAATACATAAACAAGGGCGAAGTGAATCCCGCGATTATGGTTGACGACATCATCCGAAGTGGCCACGCGATTGAGGAAACCGCGTCCCTGGTAAAGGCACTTGGATCAAACGCGATCGGCTGCGGTGCAATTGTCCGGTTCACCACCGCGCCTACTGAAGTGGAAGGTGTACCGATCAGATCGCTGGTTGAGTTTGATGCCCACATGTACGACAGCGGCGATGCGTGTTCCGATTGCAAGAAGAATGCACCGGTCGAGCACGTCCGCTTCTGAAAAGCAGAAACAGAAGGCAGTAGGCAGAAGGCAGTAGGCAGAAGGCAGTAGGCAGAAAGCGGTAGGCACAAAGCAGAAAGGCCCTGCCAAACTCCTACTACGTGTTGCTGGATGGCGCGAACCTTCTGGGGTTTGCAATCATCCCTGATAGCATGCGACCCACCTCTTCGTATCCAGCAATAAGATAATGATGATTTTCTTTCGATATGTAGCCACAATCCAAAGCGAAATCCAACCAGACCTGCGTCTCAGTTGCCTCGCCGTCACAATCAGTTAACTTGCTAATGAGCATGTTGGGATATCGCCGCTTTCGGAACCCTTCCGCTAAATTTGCAGCAATGCTCCTCGAAGAACGCCGAATTTGATCGGTTAGTGAGTAAACTTCTTCGCTTGGAAAGCTCTTTGAGAGATTGAAGATTTCCATCGCAAGGCGATAGGCAAGTTGAAAAACCCTAAGATCTCTATGACCGCGAAACATGAGCTAGCTCCTTTCCAACCAATAGTTCAAGTTAAGCGGTCAGGGTGGTTTCTGCTTTCTGCCTACTGCTTTCTGCCTACTGCCTTCTCTCTTCTTTAGATCTCGTGGCGATTTGCAAGTGACTTATCCATCGTAACTTCATCAACGTATTCCAGATCACTTCCGACAGGCATGCCCATCGCAATACGCGTAACACGAAGCCCGAGCGGCTTTAGGAGACGCCCAATGTAGTTTGCAGTTGCCTCCCCCTCAGTCGTTGGATTGGTGGCCAGAATGACCTCACTCACTTCCACACCCCCGTTGTTCTCGGGTTTGAGACGAGGCAAGAGGTTTGCGAGGTGGAGCTCGTTTGGCCCAATATGCCTTATCGGCGAAAGGCTACCATGCAGCACATGATAGACACCTTTGAAGCTGCGCGTCTTTTCAACTGCCACCAGGCTATGAGGTTCTTCCACGACACAGATCACCGAGTGGTCGCGCGACGTCGAAGCGCAGATGCGGCATGGATCGACATCTGTGAGGTTATTGCAAACTGAACAAAGAACTATCCTTGATTTTACTTCCCTTATCGCCGAGATGAGGCGGTCGAGATCATTTTCTGGCGTACGCATGATGTGAAACGCCAGACGCTGCGCGGATTTGTGTCCGATGCTCGGCAGGCGCTTCAGTTCATCGATCAGTTTTGTGACGGGTTCGGCGTATTCTAACATTGTTCTTAACGGGGTCAGCGGCCAGGGGTCAGGGGCCGGTTCAATTGAAGCGTACTATAATGCGCTTCTATGGTTCACTCTTCTCAGCAGGGCGTTGCGCAACGCATACTGTTGCTTGCCCAACGAGACTAGACGTTCGAGAATCGGCCCAAGCTCACTTGTGGCGAGGTACTTGAGTCTAACAGCTATTTCCAATTGTGTTTCGAGTTCCGCTAAAGACGCTTGGGCCATCGATAGATGGTGAAGGAACTCTTTGGTGTGTTCTCTGGTATGACCTTCGGCGATATTCGAGGGGACGGAAACAGCGGCTCTCTGAATCTGAGAAGTTAGTCCATATATCTCATGTTTCGGAAAGTGTTGAGTTAAGCGGTAAATTATTTCGACTAGCTCCATTGCTAACTCCCAAACCCTTAGGTCCCGGAAACTATTAAGCTTCATGAAAATCTCCAGTTCTCCGGCCCCTGACCTCTGACCCCCGACCCCTTTCATCTAGCCAAGCAGTCCTCCCAGACCTGGCGGCAGCATCCCTCCAAGCTTCCCCTTCATTGCTTCGTCAACCTTGCGGTTAGCTTCGTTGATAGCCGCGAGGATCATGTCCTGCAGCATCTCAACGTCGCCCTCCTTAACTGCTTCGGGATCAATCTTTAGAGAGACGATTTCATGATTTCCTTTCATTCCCACACTTACCACTCCGCCGCCGGCTGATGCTTCGACGCGCAGATCCTCCATCTCTTTTTGCATCTTCTCCTGCATCACCTGCGCCTGTTTCATCATCTGCTGAATGTTAAATCCGCCAGGGAATTTCATTGCGCGCCTCCAGGTATTCGTTTAATTCTTGTGCAACTTTTAAATCATCGTAACGTCCAGCACCAGCGAATGCAACGAAGCGAGACTACGCAGAACTCAGTCTGACAGCGACTGCTCTCTCCCATACTGGAAGGTATCATCGCCAGAGCAGCGGCAACCGTGGCGCTCTGATTTTTCGTAGACCTCTGCGGCAATAACTTGCTAACGCTATGTGGTCTGCATCTGCTATAAGCTTTCGCATGAGCTACACCGAGTCTCGCGAAGCCGTGGTAGACGAACGCAGTGTAACCGCCGAGATCAAAATCTATTACGACGTCCGAAGGACCGCGGCAAACCCGGCACCCTTGTTAATTGCGCTGCACGGATATGGAGCGAACAAGAACCAGATGATGCGCGAGGCCGTGACAATTGTGCCCGATAGTTTCGCGGTCGCTTCGGTACAGGGTTTTCAGCAGCACCTGAAGGAGCCTAAAGAACCTGGAGGCGAGTTGCGATTCGGATTCGGCTGGCTGACTAACTTTCATCCCGAAGAATCCGTAGCCGTTCATCACCGGGCCTTACTGGAGATAATGGAGACGCTCATCGATGAGGGCGTGACAGACCCGCGACAAATATTTCTGCTCGGCTTTTCTCAAACGTGCGCGCTCAACTACCGTTTCGCCTTTACCTACCCGAATCAGCTTCGCGGCGTAATAGGAATTTGTGGAGGCCTGCCGGGAGATTGGGAGACCAGTAACAATTACAAATCAACCGGGGCTCGCGTGCTGCATCTCGCGGGAAGTCGGGATGAATTCTATCCGCCATCACGAGTCGAGGACTACGAACAACGTTTGGGAATGCGGGCCCGCAACGTCGTGTTTAAGAGTTATGACGCGGGCCATGAAATCGCGCCAGCAATGCGGGAAGATATAAAGGCATGGTTGAGAAAGGAAAGTTAGAGACGAATGGGATTGGTTGTGCCTAAAGTTCCGCTGTTCGGTCGCAATCTGACATGGTCCATAACTAACGAGGGAAAGCTAATGGGATACAGAATATTCGCGACGGCATCTCTGTTACTTACGATTGCGGTTTTCAGTTCCGCTCAAAATAAGCATCGGACCTCTCCTGATCCGCGGTACAGTCAACGTCAGTCAAAAGAGATTGCAGCGGTTCGCTCAGTACTCGAGGCGCAAAGCCTCGCCTGGAACCGCGGGGATGTTGAAGGCTACATGAATGGATACAGCCGCTCCACGGAAACGGTTTTCATTTCGGGCGACGACGTGACTCGAGGCTGGCAAACCGTGCTGGACCGTTACAAGCGAAAGTATGACTCCCGTGAAAAGATGGGCACGCTGACGTTTTCCGATCTTGAGATAAGGTTCGTAGGAAGCGACCACGCAATTGTATTGGGTCGTTGGCATTTGAAAAGAAGAGAAGACGAACCGCACGGAAGGTTCACACTGATTCTGCGCAGTACCAGGCAGGGCTGGAGAATAATTCATGATCATACGTCGTCGGCATAGTTGACTAGTCTAATCACACACAAAGGAGCAGATATGAATAACATCAATCTCGGACGTGTCTTACTTGGCGGTTTGCTGGCCGGACTTGTAATAAACATTGGCGAGTTTGTGCTTAACGAAGTCATCTTCGGTACAGAGATGAAAGCGTTCCTCAGGACTCATAATTTTGCGCAGCCCGGGGGAAGCTTTATTGCAATCGCAGTGGGTTTGACTTTTGTGCTTGGCATTGTGATCGTCCTGACTTACGCGCTAATCAGACCGCGAATTGGCCCGGGCGTTAAAACGGCGATCGTCGCCGGCCTGCTAGCCTGGTTTGCTGTGTACGTTTATATAGGGATCATAAATGGAGTGGTTTTATCGATCCCTTCTAATGTGCTTCTGATCGGGCTGGTGTGGGGTCTAGTGGAGTATGTTGCCGGGGCAATTGCCGGCGCGTGGGCGTACAAAGAGGTTTGAAACGGCCCCCGATAAAGTGAGTAAAGATCCAATTGGCAAGCTCACTAGCGATCATAAACTGCTCACAAATCATAAGCCTGGCCGGAGCGGCGCGACCGCGTACCGGGGCCGAGATGCGCGAATTGTCGATAATCACCGACGGAGCGTTATTGGTCGACGGTGAACGGATCGAGAGAGTCGGCTCGCGCGAAGAGATCGAACCGCTGATTAGTTCGGAGTGCGAAGTAGTAGATGCGGGTGGCCGGGTAGTGTTGCCCGGTTTTGTGGATGCACACACACATCCAATTTTTGCCGGCACTCGCGTCGGGGAATTTGAAGAACGTTCGGCAGGCGCCACATACCAGCAGATCGCGGAGCGCGGAGGTGGAATCAAATCCACCGTAAGGTCCACCCGCAACGCGACGCTCAACGAGTTAGTCAAGGCCGGGAAGCGGTACGCGCATTGGTTCATCCGCACCGGTACGACTACAGCCGAAGCCAAGTCGGGTTACGGTCTCACACTGGAAGATGAGCTGAAGATATTGCGAGCCATCAAGCGAGTAAACGGTGAAGGCCCGCTTCGATGCGTTCCCACTTTCCTGGGTGCTCACGACATACCGGCGGAGTACGACACCCGGCGGGAACAATACGTAGAGCTAATAATTGAAGAGATGTTGCCGCTTATCGCTGAGAGAAAACTCGCCGAGTATTGTGACGTATTTTGCGAACAAAAGGTGTTTACGACGGAGGAATCGCGGAAAATTCTCGCCGGGGCTCGAAGTCATGGACTCGGGTTGCGCATTCACGCCGATCAGCTCTCATTATCCGGCGGCGCCAAATTGGCAGCCGAACTAAAGACAGCGACGGCCGACCATCTCGAACACACGGACGCGGAGGGAATAGCTGCACTAAAAGCCGCGGGGGTTCAACCTGTGCTTCTGCCTGGCTCGGTGTATGCGCTCGGCTCTTCTCGCTATCCGTCAGCACGCGCGATGATCGACGCGGGTCTCGCCATTGTGCTGGCGACTGATTTCAATCCCGGCTCTTCCCCTACCCCTTCAATGTCCATGATCCTTTCCCTCGCGTCGACCCATATGAAGATGACGCCGGCTGAGGCGATCACGGCTTCCACCATCAATGCGGCATACACGCTGAATCGCGGGTCCCAAATTGGTTCGCTTGAACCAGGCAAGTGTGCTGATCTAGTAATTCATGATTCCAGTGATTATCGCGAACTTGCATATTTCTTCGGTCTCGAGCACGCGTGGAAGGTTTACGCCCGCGGCGAACTCGTATTCAGCCGGGCCTGATTACGCCGAAATGCAGGAGCGTTGCCAGTGAGTCCGGGCGGGATTTCGCAAAAACAACTGCGGCTTGTTGTCTCAAAAAACATTTGACGACGAACCGCATGTATTTTATTATCGGCTCAACACTGGAAAGGAGGTGATTCTAAATATATGAGTTCTTATCACAGTGAGGTGGCTGCGGCCTAGACCTCTGAACCGTACTAACTCGTTAGGATTTAGGTTCAGTAGTCTCACTGCTTAGTGCTCCTCCTTTTCGGGAAGCGACACACACAGTCAGCCTTCAGGCCAATCCCAACAGTTCACCGGAAGCCGTCCGCGCTCAAGCGTGGGCGGCTTCTCTATTTTCTTAAAGTGCACGCCGGAATGATTCTCTTGACCACAAACTACTGTAGTGAGAGATTACCTTCTTCGCGGCATTTAAGCAGGAAAATTCAGTTCATGCTGGTTAAGCGGAATCGAATAACTATTTACGCGCTGCTTCTGACGGCAGCGTTTTCTTTTCGCCTTGCGGTTGCTCTGTTCCTTCCTAACGACGAGCCGTTTGACGGTCACGTATATTCACAGTTTGCCCACAACCTCCTTGAGCACCGTGGGTATTCACATGCCGCGGAACCTCCTTACGAGCCATCGCTGATACGCCTTCCAGGTTATCCACTCTTTCTGGCGGGGATTTATTCGATCTTCGGTCATAGCAACAATACCGCAGTGCGAATTATTCAGGCGCTCATTGATACCGCAACATGCGCGCTGGTGGGGCTGCTCGCATTCTTTTGGGAGCCCGATGAAAAGCTCAAACAACGAACGTCGATTGCCGCTCTCTCGCTTGCTGCGCTTTGTCCTTTCACGGCCATTTACGTCGCCATTATTTTGACGGAAACGCCCACAGCATTTTTTGCAGTTGCGATGTGCGTGACTGCGACCCTGGCATTCAATGCGCCAAAAGTGAGCAAGGCGGTTCTGCTGTGGGGTGCAACGGGACTTCTCGCTGGCGTGGCCGTCCTATTTCGACCTGACAGCGGACTCTTCGCCGCCGCAATAGGTATCACTCTCGTTGTCACCACTGTGTTTCGTTGGAGCAATCAAGTCCCGACTAACAGGGGAATGGGCTTACCCCGCGGATTGCAACAGGCATTCTACAGGGGCGCCGTGTTTTCATTAGCTTTCTGTCTTGTTCTCGTGCCGTGGACCATACGCAATTATCGCGTGTTCCATCTGTTCCAGCCACTTGCTCCGGCCCATGCGGACATGCCCGGCGAGTTTGTTCCGCGCGGGTACCTCTCGTGGCTGCGCACATGGATTGACGATAGTCGCTACATCGATCCGCTCCTTTGGTCGCTCGATGAAGATCCCATTAAGTTGGACGACATTCCGGACAGCGCCTTCGATTCTGCCGCCGAGAAGCAGAAGGTAGCTGCGCTTCTCGAAAGGTATAACCACGCAACTGATCAGGATTCCTTGTTCGTCGAGCCCAGACAACCGATTGAGCAAACTCCACCAGGGGATCAATCTAGCCCTGGTGTAGGTAACAGAAAAGGCAATGTCGAACCTGAAGGTTCTCCATCAGAGAAAACTAAAGGTGATTCGGACGAGGAGAGTTCTGAGGACGATCAAGGTGAAGAACCTGATGAAGAAGACGAAAATTCTTCGAATCAAAGTTCGTCTCAGGCGGTGGATATGACTCCTGAGATCGATTCGGGTTTTGCGGAAATCGCGAAGGAACGCGTTTCAAGAGATCCCATTCGTTATTTTGTTTGGCTTCCGTTAAAGCGTGGTCTAACGCTCTGGTTCGATACGCACTCGCAATACTACCCGTTTGCAGGTGAGCTTCTTCCTTTTAGTAATCTGGATGCCGAAAGCCATCAACAATTGTGGTTGCCACTCTTCGCGCTGCTTACGTTTCTTTATACATTGCTGGGATGTTTGGGGGGTTCGTTCCTGTGGCAGACGCGGGACTTTGCATCCAGGCGATGGTTGATTTTAGTAGTGCTAACTGTCTTTCTCCGGATTGGTTTTTTTGCGACGCTTGAGAACCCGGAACCGCGATACGTAGTAGAGCTCTTTCCCTTCCTCTGTATCCTCGGTGGAATCTCGTTTTCTCGCGCTGGTCAATGGCTTAAGACCGGCACACACAATTGAAGATTGG
>JBHENH010000004.1:38974-43297 GCA_046262135.1 Pyrinomonadaceae bacterium | reverse complement strand
ATTGGAGAAACTAACAAGCAGGGGGGGCATGCCCCCTTCCCAACTTGAGAGCCGCTTTAAATGAGCGGTTGATGCACGTCTTGACAGTTTCTTGAAGAATGGCAGCCATCAACCGAATCGGGCGCAACTTAGGTCAGTCTGGGTTGGGAAGGGGCACGCCCCTGGGCCGGTGCGCGAATGGATTTAAATTGCGATCACGGACTGGGTGCTGGACTGGTCGCCGGAATTTGCTCAGAAGGTAAAACGCGTGATGGTTCCGGCCGGTCGGGTGACGTATGCAGGTGAATAGCCTTCCAGTCTTTACCCACGCGCTTGAAAACCAGAGTCATTCGGCCCGTTGCCGTTTCAGGCGAGCCCTTGAAGGTTTGCGATTGAGTCCACAAACAACTCACAACGGCGCCGTCCCGCCCCAACATTGTAATGGAGAGGTCCCGAACGTCGAGTTTCACATCTTTTAGATCGCGGTAAGAACTTTCGCGATTTCTGCGCATCTGTTCCCAACCCTTAGTGACAGTCCCGTTGTTGTTGAACAAAATGAGACGAGGTGAATTCAAGTAAACGCCCGAGGCAGCTCTAACGTCGGCGCGACGAATGCCATTGATCAATGCGTTGAAAGCGGCAATAACTCCCTGGGAACCTGGAGTCTCCGCGACAGCGGGTTGCGATTTAACTTCGGGGCCCCGGGTGGCGGGCTGCTGAGTCGTGCTGCGCTGTTGTCCCTCGGCACCACCTTGAGGATCCGTGCCTGACTTATTTGTAGTGGTCGTTAAGGTTGTGCGAGGACGTACAGTCTCGGAGGAATTCGTATTTTGCGACAGAGCGACTCCGTTTGATATTACGAAAACCAGAACGGTGGTGATTAGCAATCTTTGGATCATGGGCTGGTCCTCTCAGTTCAACTTTTTAAGGGTCAAGATCGGTTCCGGAACGCGACAGAATGCTCAACTGTGATTCAAACATCTCCCAACGCATTCATCACGTCAAACCATGGTACTCCACTGCGTAGTCTTTCAACAGAACGTTTTTGTCCGAGTATTTCGAATATTTCAAACATCGAAGGACCAACGGCCTGTCCTGTAAGCATCGTTCGGGAGCCATTGATAAGTAAGCCGGCCTTGACGCCCGAATCCTCTGCGAACTGACGCAACGCGGCTTCAACTGTTTCAGCAGTAAATGGATCTGTCTGCTCCAGCCGTCCGGCAAGGGCTGGCAGGAGTTCTTTTAGCCTCGGATCTTTTCGCAGATTCTTGTTAACGGCGGTTGGCTCGAAATCAAAATCATCAGAGAAAAAAGCACGGCCCTGTCCGGAGAAATCCTTAAGGGTATGAAACCGCTCCCGAATCATCCCTACCACCTTCGTAAACCAATCACGATCGTCAACTTCGTATTCCTCGCGCCAAAGCTTATTCGCTCGCAATTCGGCTTTAACCATCGGCAGCAATTCTTCGACTGGCATACTGCGAATATATTCGGCGTTCATCCACAGGGCTTTTTCATCGGTCCAATGCCGCGGATCATTTTCCTGAAAATTAAAAACGGCAGGCGAGCGATGAATGTGATCTAAAGAAAATTGATGGAGAAGTTCCTCTACTGAAAGCATCTCTTTTCCGTCGGGAGGAGCCCAGCCCAGGAGGGCCAGGAAATTGCGAAAAGCGGCCGGAACGAACCCACGGTCCCGATACGTCGTCAACGAAACTACTTCACCATGCTTCCGTTTTGAGAGTTTTCGTTTGTTGGGCGCCAGGATTAGCGGCAGGTGCGCAAACTGAGGGATCGTGGCTGAGAGGGCTTCATACAATAAAACTTGCTTGTGCGTATTCGTGAGATGATCCTGGCCGCGAATAACGTGCGTAATTCCCATCTCGACATCATCCATAACAACCGAGAGGTTATACAGAGGATGACCGTCAGATCGCAGCAGCACGAGATCTTCAATCTCGGAAAACTCACGCTCCTGGGACCCGTAGACGATGTCTTGAAAACTAGTCTTACCCCCCACCGGAACCATTAAGCGCACCGCGAATGGTTCACCTGCCGCGGCACGTCTGTCCGATTCTGCTTTTGATAAGTCCCGGTAGCGATTGCTGCGCGGATTGACACCTTCGGCTGCGTGAGCGCGCGCGCGTTCCGCTACGCCTTGCTTGATTGTTGCGTCGTCTCGCTCTGCCCTGGGAGTGAAGTCTCGATAGGCCTTGCCCTCTTCAATTAGTTTGTAAGCCGCGGCTATGTGTTTGTCGGCATTCGCAGATTGAAAAACAATTTCCTCATCGTAGTTTAGGCCCAGCCATTCCAAACCTTCGATGATGGAGCTGGTTGATTCATCGGTGGACCGTTGCAGGTCAGTATCTTCGATCCGCAGTAGAAACTTTCCTCCTGTCTGCCGCGCGTAGAGCCAGTTGAAAAGCGCTGATCGTGCCGCACCGATATGCAGGTAGCCGGTGGGAGATGGAGCGAAACGTACCCGTACAGCCATAGCTCAAATGATGAACGCGGAACGATGAATGATGAACTGAAGACAGTGGCTTTAGTTCCGCGTTCAGCGTTCCGCGTTCGGCGTTTCAAATTTCTGGCGGAGATGACAGGATTCGAACCTGTGAAGGGCTTTTGACCCTTAACGGTTTAGCAAACCGCCGCCTTCAGCCACTCGGCCACATCTCCGTTCGGCCCGTTCAGGCGAAAAATCATTCTAATCCGCGATTGCGGATTGTCAAGGTAGCTATAACGCACTCCCGAAGTCCATTTGCCTCTTCAACTACTGTGTTCGCCTGATTGCCATGATCGTTAAATCGTCTCCGGGCAATTTGCCATCCGCAAACTTATCCAACTCTTGTCTGCAAAGTGAGATCATGGCACCCGGGTCGAGACAATTGTTTTCGTTTAAGAGTTTCGAGAGTCGTTCCGAGCCATATTCATTGCCCGTTCCATCGAGGCTTTCAGAAAGTCCATCCGTATACAAGAACAACATGTCGCCTTTGTTGAGTTTGGCCCGGCTGACTGTAAAACTTTCGCTGCAAAACACTCCTACGGGCAGTCCGGTGGCCGCGATACTCATAACCTTGCCATCCTGAATCAGCAGCGGAGGCAAATGACCCGCGTTACAGATCTCTAACTGCCCATCTGGATCAGCGCGGCCGCAAACCAGCGTGGCATACTGCGTGGGCAACGTGCTCTCACAGAAAACCCGACTCGCTCTTTCGACCATTTGATCGAGGGGTAGATTGATGGAGACCAGCGTGCGAAACATAGCGTGGAGGTGGGCCATGAGCATCGAGGCGGCGACACCCTTTCCGGAAACATCACCTACCACAAAATGAAGGGAACGCTGATCTCCATTGATGAGATCACAATAGTCACCACTTACCATGCCGGCGGGCTGAAAATGATATGCGACATCCCAGCCGTCAAGCCTGGCATTCGTCCTGGGAAGTAATGCCGTTTGGATCTGCGAGGCAAGCTGCAGATCTTCCTCGAGTGCGCGCTGCTCAACGGGCGTCAAATGGTCTATGCAGAAACGCGTCAATGGGTCGGCAATGAGCCGCTCGGATTCCACTGGGTCGTGACAAACTTCGCACAGCCCGTAGACGCCAACATCCATACGCTTCAGGGCCTGGTCCACTTCCTCGAGAAGCCGCGTCAGTTCTGCCGGTCGATGAAATGCAGCACGCGCGTCTTCCAATTTGTGACGACGGTCGATTAATTGTTCGCGGAGTAGGGGTTCGATAGCTGTAACCATTTTGTACCTTCCTTGTTAAGAAGCGCTCCTAGCCTGACACACTGGCCGGAAGCGGTGCCCTCTGTAGCTGAACGGGAAGCTTTGGCGAGCAACAAATCTTTTTTAGGCGCGCCAGGTCGGTGCGCATTGCCGGATCATTCGCTAACCCCGCACGTACCTCACGAAAAATGTTCGCCGCATGCGGATCGTCGGGTTCGACTACCCGGTAGTGCATCCATTTGCCGTCGCGTCGAGCTGAGACCACCCCGGCGCGCCTGAGATAAGCAAGATGACGCGAAATTTTCGGCTGACTTGTCCTCAACACTTCAACGAAGAAGCACACGCAAACTTCGTCTTCTCCGATGAGGTTAATCAGACGCAAACGAGTGTTGTCGGCAAGCGCTTTAAAGAGAAGCGCAAGTCTATTTTCTTTGCTGCCCATTCTGTCTTTACCCGGATATTTCGTTGTTATTTATTACGATTTTTGCGTTGCAGTAGTTCCTTGATCAGGCGCCATTTAATCCTGAAACACACATAATTTCTATCCGAATATTGTCCTCAAAATCGGATGTTAATTAGATGCCCACAGTGTCGCTCCGCCGCTCCAGAAG
>JBHENH010000004.1:0-38964 GCA_046262135.1 Pyrinomonadaceae bacterium | reverse complement strand
AAGTATGGTATCGCGCCAGGTGCCGTTTATCTTCCCGATGCGTTCACGAGTTCCCACTCTGCGAAATCCGCAGGCCTCGTGCAGAGCTACGCTGGCCTGATTCTGCGGGAAGACACTCGCCTGTAGAGTCCAAATTTCATTGTCCTCCGACTCAGATATGAGCCGTGTCAGAAGTTGCCGCCCTAATCCGGCGCCTCTTGCGTTCTTAGTGATATAGACACTCACCTCGGCAACTCCTGCATAGGCCGATCTTGTCGATACCGGAGCTAATGCTGCCCAACCTTTGACACTGCCATCAACTTCCGACACGGCGATCAAACGAGCAAAAGGGAGGTGGCTCAAATCCCACTGCTCCCGCGAGGGCGCATTGGTTTCAAAAGTTGCTTCGCCCGTCTCTATCCCTTCAAGGTAGATATCCCGCACTTCTTCCCAATCCTCAGGAACCATCTGCCTGATGTTGCCTGCGCGGCTATTCATGGAGTGCCACCTGGCCTGGACATATATGCCTTGACAGATGTTGCCTGGAGGAGTAGATTGGTGACACATTCGCTTTAACGCATATGAGCATAAAGGAGAAACTTATGAATAGCAAGGTAAACGCCCCGGTCAAAGCGCTCAAAGCGCATCTGGCTTTGAACGTACGCGAAGTGGAAAAGAGCATTGAATTTTATAGGAAAATGTTGGGAATCGAACCCAGTAAAGTTCGACCTGGCTACGCAAAATTCGACGTGCAAAACCCACCGTTGAACCTGACCCTCAATGAAGTTGCCTTTAATGAGAGGGGCGCACTATCGCATCTCGGTATTCAGGTGGCTTCAACGGATGACGTGTTATTAATGCGCAAATCGTGGATTGAATCGGGCCTCGTCACGCGCGACGAGATGCAAACGGATTGTTGCTACGCAACTCAGGACAAAACCTGGGTGAGGGATCCGGACGGCAACGAGTGGGAAGCTTTTGTTGTGCTAAAAGACAACCTTCCGGAAACCGCGCCTTGCGAATGCGGAAATAACCTGCCCGAGACTCGCGCTAACGTTCAGGTCAATGAAGCTCGCTTGCGGGCTGCGTGTTGTGCTCCTGCAGCCGTGGGGATCGATCGTTGATTCCAGATCTGGCGACCGGCGTGGCAGAGGCTTCAGTACAGCGACTTATTCGACGGCCATTCCGGGGAGTGTGGCGGGCAAAACAAAACGGTCCGATTCCATTGAACCGGACCGTTTGTCTATTGATAATCGCACCACCAACTACTCTGGGTTGTTTTTGCGAAGTTCCTGGCGTTCTTTCATTCTCTGCTCGATCTTAGCTTTCCGTTCATTTTTCAATTGCTCGAGTTTCGCTTTTTGTTCAGCAGTTAGAATTCCCGCCATCTCGCTTCGGACGCCTTCCATCGCTTCGCGGATCTCCTGGCGCAAAGCCCTGGCGCGTGCTTCATCTTCCGCGGCGAAAGTTCCAGTCCGTCTTTTTTCGCGCAGCTTGATCAACTCGTCGCGTTGAGCCTTAGTATTTTCCATCCTCCGCTCGATGATTGCCCGGCTCTGCTGCCGCTGCGCTTCGGTCAGGTCAAGTTCACGCATGAAGTGACCAATGCCGCCGCGCCGGCCCATCCGATCATGGTCGCGCAATCCGTCTGGCCTTCCGCTTCGAGCGCGACGTCTTTCCATCCGTTCAATTCTCTCTTTGCGGAGATCTGCGTCGGGTGTCGTTTGGGTCTGCGGCTGCTGACCGAAAACAACCACGCCGCCAGCCAGAATTATTCCTGAAAGCGCAAATAAACTTTTTCGTAAAATCATTCGTCTCAAACTCCTTTTGTCTGTTGGTGCTGGGGAATCTCGGAAATATGCGGCGAGGGTTAGCTCACCACTTAACTAAGACGCCTGACTATGAGGATTAGTTTGGAAACATCAGGGTATTGACTTTCTATATTCAAGCAGAGTACTTTATAACGCAAAGGCAACCGGGCTGACAGCCGACGCTTTTGCCAACTTTGATAAAGGAGCTGTAGGTAGTAAAAAGCTGAACCGACCGCTACAATACGCGCCAAATGACAGAGCTTCTTGAAAACATAAAATCGCCCTCGGATCTGCGGCAACTGCCGATAGAGCAGTTGCAGCCTGTAGCCGATGAGATCCGGCAATACATACTGGAGACCATGTCGCGCATCGGCGGCCACACGGGAGCTTCGCTCGGGGCCATCGAGCTGGCCGTTGCCATGCACTATGCGTTCGATACGCCGCGCGATCGACTGGTGTGGGATGTGGGGCATCAAGCTTATGCGCATAAGATTCTGACGGGTCGCCGCGAAATGTTACGTACGATCAAACAGTATGGCGGCATCAGCGGGTTCCTGCGTCGAGATGAGTCGCCCTACGACACATTTGGCGCGGGCCACGCTTCCACGTCTTTATCGGCTGCATTGGGTATGGCGGTCGCGAGAGATAAGCAGGGCGAGGACTATCACGTCGTCGCATTGATTGGTGATGCATCATTGGCAGGTGGCATGGCAATGGAAGCCATCAACCAGGCGGGTCACCTAAAGAGCCGTTTGATAGTGGTCCTCAACGACAACGAAATGTCGATTGCCCCCGCAGTAGGTGCCCTAACCGGATACCTAAACCGCATAAGAAGCGCACACGGTTACCATCGCTTCAAAGATGAAGTTGAGGAAAAACTGCTTGCCATCCCGACAGTTGGAGAACGGCTCCACCATGCCGCGAAGACGATGAAAGATGCGATTGCCGCTGCGGTCTTACCTGGTGCACTCGTTAGTGAGTTGGGATTCAAATACATCGGATACGTCGATGGACACAATCCGAGAGCGTTGGTGGCGGCGTTTCAAGAAGCCCAACAGATTAAGGATGGACCGGTGATCGTCCACGCCCTGACGACTAAAGGCAAAGGTCATCCGCAAGCGGAAAAAGACTACTACCGCTGGCATGCAACTGGTCCGTTCGATTTGAAGAGTGGAAAAGCTGTCAAGTCGAAGGCCAGCGCTCCAACGTACACGACTGTTTTTGGTAACACGTTGACGGAGTTGATGGAAAAAGATGAAAAAATTATTGCCCTGACAGCGGCTATGCCTGACGGAACAGGCATCTGTACGGCGCTGGAAAAGTTTCCGGATCGTTCTTTTGATGTAGGTATCGCCGAGCAACATTGCGTCACTTTTGCGGCCGGCATGTCGTGCGAAGGCTTGAAGCCTGTTTGCGCAATTTATTCCACATTCCTGCAACGTGCTTTTGATCAACTGATCCACGACGTCTGCATTCAAAACCTCAACGTGAAGTTTTGTCTCGACCGCGGTGGCGTCGCCGGAGGCGATGGCCCTACGCACCACGGTCTTCTGGATATTGCATACCTTCGCGCAGTTCCCAACATTGTCGTGATGGCGCCCAGGGACGAGGGTGAAATGCGCGATATGCTGCTCACAATGGTTGAGCATGTTGGCCCGGCAGCAATGCGGTACCCCCGGGGCAATGGAATCGGAGTCGATATCGATCGCCGCCCGCAAATCCTGGAAATCGGAAAAGGGGAAATTCTGCGAGATGGTGGCGAGATAGCAATTATCGCTTACGGATCGATGGTGCACCCTTCGTTGCAGGCGGCGGAGAATTTGGCGAAGGAGAAGATCGAAACTACTGTCGTTAATGCGCGCTTCGTTAAGCCTCTGGATGCGCAGTTGTTGCTGGCTTTGGCGCAAACCAAACGTCTTATTGTTACCGTTGAGGAGGCTTATCTCGCAGGAGGTTTTGGTTCAGCTGTTTTGGAATTGCTGGAAGAAAACGGCCTGCAAGACAAGGTGCGAGTGGTGAGGATGGGCATTCCGGATCGCCTGGTAACACATGGTGATCCAAAACTTCTGCTGGCCAAATATGGTCTGGATGCCGACGGCATCTATACGCGCGTGAAGGAAAGCGTCGACGTACTGGATGACCGTCGCGCGAAACCGCAAAAAGTAGGACGATAGAACTAAACATTGCGATCCGGTTGCGCGCCCGTACTGAACACAACAGACGGGCGCGTTGTTTTAGTGCACGATATCGTCACTCAAAATTTCCTCATGACTATCCCGGAAAATTACTTTCTATAACATTCTGGATGTTTTGACGCGACGCGTTTCTTCGCGATGTTATGGCCTGAATCTTGCAATAAGTGGTTCCAAATGAAACGTAAGGCGGCGGACTGTCTGCGATAGTGGTAAAAAGTATGGAAACCAATATGCCCGAACAACAATTGCCCGGTACGGATTCGAGTCTTGATGAACCGCATTTTGATGAGGAAGCCACCGTGTTGGCGCGTCCCGTTGTGCCGCTCGAAAAAGTTGCGGCAAGCCCGCGCGTCCGGAAAGGCCTGGCGAGTTCGCATGGCAAGCGGGGGTGGATTTTTGTGTTGACCGTGGCCGGCGCACTGTTGGCCGGCATGGCGGCAACGACATTCTACTATTCGCGATCCAACAATAAGGCTAGATCGGCAAACGAAGCCGCAACTATTACCTCAGGCTCCTCCGGCACAGAAGCCCAGCTGACGGAGGTGAAACCTGAACCACGGGGAAGCGCCGCTGAGAACGTGGCACCGCAAACCCGGACCAGGAGCAGGAGGGAACTTGCGACAACCATTCCACCCACCGATGGCATTGAGTCTCCCCAAGCGGCCCGGGATTTTCCAATTAGACCTGTTGCCCGTCGAGTCGCAACCATAACCCTCGGACGCGAACAGCAAGACGACGACGAACGGCGGGAAGAGCGCCGAGCTGCCCGCAGAGAAGCGAAAGAACGCAGACGAGAGCGTCGCTACAATGAAGACAATAAAGCTGCAAATGAGCTGGTGCGCATTCGCGAGATCTTCGAAGGCCCACGTAAACACTAACTAGCAGTAAAATAACAGGCGTGAAGCAGGAACGTCCTCAACGCCCTGAGCGGATTGACAAGTTGCTTGTAAATCGCGGTCTGGCGGAATCGCGTTCAAAGGCTCAGGCGATGGTTATGACGGGTGTCGTTCTGGTTGATGAACGACGGATAGACAAACCGTCAGATTTGATCTCGCCTGAAGCTGAGATTCGTATCAAGGGCCGAAATGATCCTGCGTCCCGTTATGTCGGGCGCGGCGGCCTGAAATTCGAGGCCGCGCTACGGGAATTTAAGATTAATGTCGAGGGATTGGAATGTCTGGACGTGGGCGCTTCCACCGGAGGGTTTACCGACTGCCTGCTGCAACACGGAGCCCGCAAGGTCATCGCACTCGATGTTGGCCACAATCAGATCGACTGGCGCCTTAGAACCGATAAGCGCGTGGAAGTAAGGGAAGGAACGAACGCGCGTTATCTAAAACCAGATGACTTCCACCATCGTTTCCCGCTGATAGTCCTGGATGTATCTTTCATTTCTGCGACGATGATATTGCCAGCCCTTGTTCCACTCCTTGAAGAAGCCGGTTTGCTCGTCGTGCTAATCAAACCTCAGTTCGAGGTGGGCCGGGGTGAAGTTGGAAAGGGAGGCATCGTCAAGGATCCCGAGAAACACCAGCGGGTCGTTGAAAAAGTAAATGGCACGGCCACTGATCTGGGCTTTGAGGTGCGTGGAGTCATCGAATCGCCGATTCGTGGCGCAGAGGGCAATCTTGAATTTCTTGCGCTATATGCGAAGACAAAGTCCTATGCTCGTGATCCAGCGGGCGTAAGCACACCTTCCCCGCCTTAGAGCGTCTCTGACTAGCTTCTCAAATCGCACTTGAAGGCCTTTCATGCAACTAAAGGTCTATTGCCACTACATTTGCGGTTAGGAAGGCGGGCTGCCGCCGCTCGCTGGCTAACAAACTTGTTAGCGGAAGCCGTTGCTCCGTAGTCGCCTTGCAGTTACCATTGGCTCGTTTCTAAACATCCCAGTCTTGAAGGGTCGCTCTACTACAACGGCAGAATGACGGCCTCCTCTATAACGCGTGTTGGCATTGTTCTTAAGCCGCATCAGCCCGACGCATTGAAAACCTTATGCGAGCTCGCTGTGTGGCTGGCAGAACGCGACATATCTCTGGTTGGTGGTCCTGAAATTGAACGTGCACGCATCAAAGAACAAACTGGCTGCGCGGTAGAGCAGGTTGAATCCGACAGGCTCGCCGCGAGTGTAGATTTAGTTATCGTCCTTGGCGGCGACGGTACGATGATCGCCACGGCTCGAATGGTGGGCGATGTGGAAGTGCCGGTTCTGGGTGTTAACTACGGCGGACTGGGCTATCTGGCTGAATTCCGAATTGAAGAGTTGTACTCGGCGCTCGAATCGATTCTTTCCGGTAACTATCGCCTCGACAAGCGCGTCATGCTTGCAGTCGAACTGCTTCGCGGCGAGAAACAGGTGACACACAACCGTGTGCTCAATGATGTAGTAATAAACAAATCCGCCCTCGCCCGTATCATAGAAATAGAAGCCTACCTAAACCGTCAGTTTGTAAATTCATTCCGCGCCGATGGTCTGATTGTTTCCACTCCTACAGGATCCACTGCTTATAATCTTTCGGCCGGCGGTCCCGTGATCTTTCCTTCAATGAATGCCGTCGTGATTACGCCTATCTGTCCGTTCACGCTTTCAAATCGGCCCATCGTCGTACCTGATGATGCTGTCATTGAGCTGTGTTTGAAAACGGAGCAGGAAGACGTCGCATTAACGCTGGATGGCCAAGTGGGCTTTCCTTTGAAAGTTGAAGACCGTGTGGTTATCCGCAAGAGTCAAACGACATTCAATATCGTGCAGCCGACCAACAGAAACTACTTCGAAGTCTTGCGAGATAAGTTGCGGTGGGGAAGGTAGAGAAGGTGATCCAAAACACCCGGTCGCATAAAGAGGGAACTCATGCCTAAGGAACCAGACGAGAATCGAAACCAATCGCGGCTCAATGCCGACGCATTTGAGCGCGAAGTCACGACCGACCTTGACGAAGATACGCCGGATAAACCAAAGGGCTTTGCCCTCCACACGCGCATTCTAGTTGGACTGGCGGTGGGTGTGGTGGCCGGAGTCTCCGTCAACCTTGCGGTAGGCGGTGAGCATCCGAGAGTTGGCTGGCTGATTGACAACATCACCCAGCCCATTGGCCAATTGTTTCTGAACTTGCTGCTGATGATCGTCGTGCCGTTGGTCTTTTCTTCCCTGGTTGTGGGCGTGGCTGGAATCGGCGATGTTCGCAAACTCGGTCGCGTTGGTCTGAAAACGTTCGCCTACACACTCGTTATCTCAGCCATTTCTGTAGTAATTGGCCTGACTCTGGCAAACACGATCAGACCGGGCCAGCGTATTGACCCCGTTACGTCTGCCGCTCTGGAACAGAAATTCAGCTCGAAGGCGACGCAGGAGGTAGACGCCGCCACAAAGGCGGGCGCGGCAAAGAAATCTCCTCTGATGACGGTGGTCGAAACAATTGTGCCAAAAAATCCCCTGGCATCCATCGTCGGTATCAAAGCCGGCGAGGAAAGGCAAACTGACACGCCAAACTTGCTTCACCTGATGTTCTTCGCCCTCATCCTGGGAATCGCCATCACGCTCATTCCGCTTTCAGTGACTGCGCCGCTACTACGAGGTTTGGAAGCTGTTTACGAGATTAGCGCTAAGATCATAGACATCATCATGAAGTTTGCGCCTTACGCTGTTGCGTGTCTTCTGTTCAACAGTACGGCGATATTTGGAATCAGCCTGTTGCGGGCACTTGGATGGTTCGTTGTTACCGTCCTGGTTGGCCTGGCCCTACATATGTTCGGTGTTTTTTCGCTATCCATATACTTTCTCTCACGCATCTCGCCGCTGGAGTTTTTCCGTCGCATTAAGACGGTGATCCTGACGGCCTTCTCGACCTCCTCTTCAAACGCAACGCTTCCTACTGCCTTGCGCGTCTCGGAAGAAAACCTGGGAGTGCCGCAGGAAATAAATAGTTTTGTGCTGACGATCGGGGCGACGGCCAACCAGAACGGAACGGCACTTTACGAAGGCGTAACGGTGCTCTTCCTGGCACAGCTGGCGGGAATTGATCTCAGTCTTGGTCAGCAACTTACCGTTGTCTATCTGGCAATCCTCGGAGGGATAGGAACGGCAGGCGTACCTTCGGGATCGATCCCATTCATCATCGGCGTGCTGGTAACCATAGGAGTTAACCCTGCGTTGATTGCAATTATTCTCGGTGTCGACCGAATACTTGACATGTGTCGCACCACGCTGAATGTTGTTGGCGACATAACCGCGGCAACCTACGTTGCACGTTCCGAAGGTTATGAGCTGTTGAAGCCTCATGAACCCGCGATTGTTCATGCAGGTGTTTCGATGACGCCGCGCTGAATTACTTCTAAAGCTTTGCTATCTTAAAGCGATGAACCACCCGACTGATTCCGCTAACCCCGGGTTGTTTCAGACAGGAAGATTACGATATGGTTTTTCCACTTTACGATGACAATACCGATCGCGCTACTACGCCGATCGTGAACTATATTTTGATCGCACTCAACATTCTGGTATTCGTTTTTCTGCAGCAACTTGGCACAAACGAAAAGTTCACGTACGCGTTCTCTACCGTTCCGCAGGAAATTGTCAGCGGGCGTGATGTAAGGACACCGGATCGCGTGGTTGAGCATCCGGTTACCGGCCAGCAACTTTTGATTCCTGGTCTCCAACCCACCCCGTTTACCGTTTATCTCACGTTAATTCTTTCGATGTTTATGCACGGCGGCATCGCCCACATCGCGGGCAACATGCTCTTCCTGTGGATATTCGGAGACAACCTCGAAGACCGAATGGGACACCTGAGATACCTGCTCTTTTACCTTGTTTGCGGAGTGATCGCATCACTCGCTCATGTCTTCGTGACCGCCGCTTTTGCTGTTGATGGCGGTGGCATGTTGATTCCCAGTCTGGGAGCATCCGGTGCGATTTCGGGCGTGCTCGGGGGTTACCTCATTCTCCATCCAAAGCGGCGGGTTACGGTGATCTTATTGCGTTTCCTTACAGACGTTCCTGCCTATGTGGCGATCGGAATCTGGTTTGCGTTCCAATTGATCAGCGGGTTAGGAATGCTTGGAGGCGGATCACAGCAAGGAGGCGTCGCCTACGCTGCACACATCGGCGGATTCGTGGCAGGACTTGTGCTTATCCGGTTCTTTACGATTGGCAGGAACCCGTCTTACGCGTAATCCAGAAGTAAAGTCGACCTAAGCTCAAGCAAAGTAAAAGTTGACGATTAAGAACACGGGGAGATGCGAGTACAACACAGGAGGTTTGCCCTCGGTTGCGCGTGAATTCTCTCCGGAATGTGTCCGGCTGTGGTGTCCTATTTTTGATTTCCTTTGCCGCCTCAGAGTTCTCTGTGTCTCGGTGGTGAATTACTCAGGAAGCATTCACCACGAAGGCACAGAGTCCACAAAGGACGCACAGAGAATTTTAGATTAGCGCTCGATCTGGCGTTTGAATTGCGGCACGTTGCACACTCAGTTAAGATCCGATCTTGATTCTCATGGAGTAGACGATGGCAATTTCAGAGGGCCCGCTACCGCCGGTCAATCAACAGTGTCTTGATATGCGCTCAACTCCACGCGAAGAGATGAATCTATCTCCGCTCGACACGTTTGCCTACGAATTTCCGGGTCGGAAAATAAGGATAAATTTCGAAATGACGGAGTTTACCGCCATTTGCCCCTTTTCGGACTTTCCGGATTTTGCAACGATACGTCTCGAATACATCCCCAACGAGCGTTGCATCGAATTGAAGAGCCTGAAGCTGTATATCAATTCATTCAGAAACGTGAAGATCTTCCATGAACACGTCATCAACATTATTCTGGAGGACTTTGTATCTGCGTGCGATCCATTGCGCGTCGAGATTGAAGGAGACTTTCACGTTCGCGGTAACATCAAAACGATCGTGAAAGGTAAGTACAAAAAAAGTGAGCGGTAAGCAGTGAGCAGTTAGGACACGATCGCACCGCCTAGCCTTTACTGCCTGCAGCCTATTGCTTACGGCTCACTGCTTAGTATCAATGAGCTTCACTACTATCTTTCTGATTGCAGGCGTCGTTCTGCTGGTTATCTTTTTCCTGATTGCCCGTTTAGCTATTCGCTGGGCCATCAGATTGGTCATCATCGCCATTATTATTATGGCCGTACTCGGTTCCGGCGCTTTTTGGTGGTGGAGCAATAGCCTTACATCCAAGCCGCAGCCGAACCGGCAGCGCTCGGCGCCCGGCAAACGGGCAGCCGCCCACTGAACCGGGAGATCATGGGGAAACGCGACACGGATGACGCCGCCGATCTCGGTACAGAAATTGAGGCGGTCAAGCATGAACGAATTTCTGGTTTATGGGGCCGGTACCGGCGCCTCCCCGGCAACGTCTTCGCCATTAGCCTCGTCAGTCTGTTGAACGATGCTTCCAGCGAAATCATCTATCCACTTCTGCCCCTTTTCCTTTCGCTCTCCTTAGACGCGTCACCGGGCATCGTCGGTTTAATCGAAGGTGCGGCTGAATCGATCTCAAGTTTGTTAAAACTATTTGCCGGCTATTTCAGCGATCGGCACGGCAAACGAAAAGTCTTTGTTGTCTTCGGTTATTCACTGGCAAGTATTGCGCGTCCTCTTCTTGGTGTTGCGACTAACTGGTATCAGGTCCTGGCCATCAGGTTAACGGACCGGGTAGGCAAAGGGATTCGCAGCGCCCCGCGTGATGCAATGATTGCCGACACGGTCAGAATCGAAGAACGAGGGCTGGCTTTCGGCTTTCATCGAGCGATGGACCATACGGGCGCTGTTGCGGGTCCGTTGATAGGATACGTGCTGGTATTGTTGTTTGCCGTTGATAGAAATTCTCCAACCGCGTCTGAATTTACGAAGATCTTTCTGGCTGCGTCGATTCCCGCTCTGGCTGCGGTCGTGGTTGCAGCTTTTTACATACGCGAAACGCCCAGGAAGAAGCACTTGAATGATGGGAATAGTATCAGCCCGAAGCGTCTCTCCTTGCGAGGCTTCGATTCGAATTTCAAACGTTTTCTGTGGATTGTAGCGCTGTTTACACTTTCCAACTCCTCAGACGCTTTCTTATTACTTCGCGCGCGCACCGCCGGTGTTTCAATCGTGGCGATTCCTCTCCTGTGGGCGGTGCTCCACGTGAGCAAAGTTGTAAGCTCGCTTTTCGGCGGTCATCTCTCCGACATTCTCGGCCGCCGTCGATTAATAGTTTCGGGATGGATTCTTTACGCCGCCGTTTATGCGGGCTTCGCGTTCGTGTCAAACCAAATTTCCGTCTGGATACTGTTCTTGATATATGGAGTCTACTTTGGTTTTGCAGAGGGAGCAGAAAAGGCCCTGGTCGCAGACCTCGTAAGACCGGAACAACGTGGTACGGCTTACGGGTTGTATAATCTTGCTTTCGGCATAACGGTACTTCCGGCCTCGCTTTTGATGGGTGCGTTGTGGGACTGGCGCGGTCCGGAAACGGCGTTTCTGGTTAGCGCGACTCTGGGCGCGACGGCCGCCTTGTTAATGATGATGATGGTTAAGACGCGAGGTTACGGTCGGGAGTTTCAGACCTAAGCGGGTCGCGCAATCCGGCCGCCACGTAAGCATGAATACGAATTATCAAGTCATCAAAACAGAAGAGGAACTTCGCAAGGCGGTTGGTTCGCTCTCTGCGCATCACGCAATTGGTCTGGACACTGAAACCACCGAGCTTGATCCCTATCTCGGACGTCTGCGCCTCATTCAATTGGCTACGCCATCCGGCGTTCAAATCATCGACCTCAATGCTTTTGGCAATTCAGGTTCAGGCAATAATGGAAGTCTCAAGAAAACGGATGCTCTAACACCTTTGCGCGACCTGCTTTCCGCGCCACGTCCGATCAAGATTGCGCACAATGCGAAGTTTGATGCCAAATTTATCAAGCACCATGTAGGCGCCGATCTGGGTGGCATCTTCGACACGCTTCTGGCCAGTCAATTGATTGGCGCCGGCGACATTGAAGAACGACACGGACTGGAGACGGTCGCGTCGCGTTATCTCAACGAGCCAGTAGATAAGACGGAAAGACTGAGTAACTGGAACTTCGAACTTTCTGAATCGCAATTGCAGTACGCTGCACGAGACGCGGCCGTTCTGCTGCCGCTTCGAGAAAAATTGATAGAGCGTCTGAGAAGCGACTCCCTCATAAACTGTGCGCAGCTTGAATTTGAATGCGTGATGACTGTAGCTGATATGGAGCTGGCAGGGTTTTACATGCATAAGGATCGCTGGCTGGAACAGTTGGCTGTAGTTGAGAAGAGGAGAGCTGAGTTGGCGGATCAGTTACAGGACGTTCTTGCCGAGGAATCGTCACAGGGAACTCTTTTCGGCGGAGCGCAACGTGACGAGATCAATCTGGATTCGCATCAGCAGTTGACCCAGGCCCTGGAGCGTTTGGGGATTCCCGTTCCTGATTCGACGCGAAATTGGAAACTGCAACCACTGGCGTTGCAATATCCGGTGATCGGCACGCTGCTCGAATACCGCACTGTGCAAAAAGCGTTGACCAGTTATGGTCAAAATATGATTGATCTTATCAATCCTGCCACCAGCCGGTTGCATGCTGATTTTCGTCAAATCGGCGCACCGACCGGTCGATTCTCGTGCACGAACCCAAACATTCAGCAGGTCCCACACGCTGCTGAATACCGGCGTTGTTTTTCCGGACATCCGCACGGTAGAAAGCTGGTGATCGCTGACTACTCGCAGATTGAATTACGTATTCTCGCCGAGTTTTCCGGTGATAAAGGGTTTATCAGTGCTTTCAATTCGGGAGCCGATCTTCATCGGGTCACGGCGGCGGAAGTTTTTAACGTTTCATTGGACCAGGTGAGTAAAGAGCAGCGAGATTTCGCAAAGCGTCTAAACTTTGGCGTGGTTTACGGGATAGGGGCGCAGCGCTTTTCGTTGATGACAGGTTTGAGCGTAGGCGAAGCGGAAAATGTTTTGCGCAAGTATTTCGCGACCTATCGCCAACTCGACACTTATCTGCATGAAGCGGCAAATCGCGCGGTTCGCGATAAACAGGCAAGGACGGGCTCCGGGCGCCTGGTTCGCTTTCGTTATGACGAACAAGACCGTCAGCAGATTTCGATGACCAAACGAAACGGCAAAAATACGCCTATTCAGGGAACAAGCGCTGACATTCTCAAACGCGCATTGCGACTATTAAAAGATGAGTTGCGGGACACAAATGCGCAGATCGTCAACATCATTCACGACGAAATTGTTGTCGAAGCCGACGCGGATGAGGCGGAAGAGGTGGCGCGAAAGGTGGAACGCGCAATGTGCGCCGCCGGCGAAGAATATCTAAAGACAGTGCCCGTTAAGGTCGAAACTGAAATCGCGGATGAGTGGGTTAAATAAGGGATGAGGGATGAAGGATGAAGGATGACGGAATGAAAGCAACCGTGTTTTGTTTATGCTGCATCATTCCCTCATCCTTCATCCCTCATCCTTCGTCCTTCATCCCTTCACCGCCGCCTTCTTGCGCCATAAGAAGTATACGGGGATTCCTGTTAATACAAGCAGGTATCCGATTCCTGAAGTTGAAGGGGCGAGATATGCAAGGTCTATCACTATCAGAAGCGCCAGGATGATATAAATCAAAGGAACAACAGGATAGCCAAAGGTGCGATAAGGCCTTTCGATCTGAGGCGCCTTCCGTCTCATCACAATCACTGCTCCGACCATCAGTGCATAGAAAATCAAATCTGCGGAAATAATGTATTCGAGTAGTTGCGTATAGACATTTCCATACGTTACAGCTCCCGTGCGAGGGTCAGTAGTAACGGTTCTCGGCAAGGTGAGAAATGCAGCCCAGATTCCCTGTATGGTTAATGCGACTGCCGGCACATGGAGCCGATTCAACAGTCCCACTCGTTTAAAGAAAAGATTATCGCAAGCCATAGCGTAGTAGACGCGCGCACCCGCCAAAATCAACCCGTTGTTACATCCAAACGTCGAGATCATGATGGCTATTGCCATTATCACCGTACCGCGCGAGCCAAAGATCGCCTGCATGGTTGCCGTGGCTACGCGATTCTGAGGAGCGTTCTGAATGCCTGAAAGCGGCAACGTGACTACATAGGCGAGGTTCGCCAGCAAGTAAAGTACAACGACCAGACTACAGCCAATCAAAAGCGCACGCGGCAGATTGCGGCCCGGGTCGCGTACTTCGCCGCCTGTGAATGTCACGTTGTTCCAGGCCGACTGGGCAAAGAGTGGACCAACCATAGCGCGGCCAAGCAACATTATTAACGCCAGACCCAGTAGGCCTCCGCCTGCGGCATCGAAGCCGAGCTGGGAGGCGGCTGGGTTCCAACCATTCGCGCTGGAGTTCCACCATTCAGACGTATAAGCTGCGCTACTGTGATTCCATCCAAATAACAGTCCTACGACAATCAAACCAATCAGTGCCGCAGTTTTCGTAAACGTGAAAGTGTTCTGGATTAGCTTTCCCGTCTTCAAGCCGCGCGTATTCGTCATCGTCAGAAAAAGAATCATCACTACGGCAAGGAGCTGTTGCGTTGACAGGCTGATTGCGTAACCGCCAAAACCGCGAGGCGCGATGAGATAGTTGTCCGCTGATACGTAGCCCGTAAGAACTCCGGTGAAATTGGCGAATGCCACGGCTACGGCGGCAATCGTTCCTGTTTGGATAATGAGAAATAAGGACCACCCAAAAAGAAACCCTATTGATGGTCCATACGCTTCACGTAAAAACACATACTGCCCGCCGGCGCGTGGCCACATTGCCGCGAGCTCTGCGCAACACAGCGCCCCCGTAATTGTGAGCAGGCCGCCGAGGGCCCAGGCCATTAGCAACCAGCCGGGCGCTCCCACAAGACGCGAAGATTCGGCGGAAGTAATAAAGATGCCGGACCCGATCATTGAGCCGACCACGATCATGCTGGCGTCCATCAATCCGAGGCCGCGAACTAGTGTTGGAGAACTTTTCTCAACATGTTCACTCATAATGTCGTGAGGGTAT
This sequence comes from Pyrinomonadaceae bacterium, assembly GCA_046262135.1. Classification (GTDB taxonomy): domain Bacteria; phylum Acidobacteriota; class Blastocatellia; order Pyrinomonadales; family Pyrinomonadaceae; genus PSRF01. Next base: position 23,959 of record JBHENH010000004.1, on the reverse strand, counting down.
AGTTCCGTGGAGCAGCGGCTGTCAAGGAAAGTATCCACCAAAAGCTCGCTTGACACTCCGTGTAGCGCTCAAATAGTCTTGCCTGTTTGAGTCTTAATGAGTTTTTGATCTATGGGTTTACTGCCCGCATTCTGCGATGATTTCTGCAGAGTTGACTAAGCAGCGCGAGATAGACCTCAACGCGTTACATTTTCAAAAGGATAATCGGATTAGATGGTCAAGGAACAGATAATTGCTCTGATTTCGGCGAAAAGGGCTCATATCGGAGTTGTAGGATTGGGTTACGTGGGTTTGCCTCTGCTGGCGGAGTTTGCCCGCAATGGTCTGCGTGCCACCGGCTTCGAGGTTGATCAGAAAAAAGCTGACCAGATCAACGCGGGAATTTCCTATATTGGAGATATAACGTCCGCGGCAGTGAAAGAGTTGGTCGATACCAAGCTTTTGAGCGCGACCACCAACTTCGACGGGCTAAAGGACTGTGATGCGGTAATCATTTGCGTGCCAACACCGTTGCGCAAAACCAAAGAGCCCGACGTTTCCTACATTCTTGCTGCCACCGAAGAAATCAAAAAACGCTTGCGTCCCGGACAACTGATCATCCTTGAATCAACAACCTACCCGGGGACTACAGACGAAGTACTCTTGCCATTACTCGAAGAGACAGGTCTGAAACTCGACGCAGATTTTTTGCTCGCCTTCTCGCCCGAACGAGTCGATCCGGGTAATCCGGAATTTCAAACACACAACATTCCAAAAGTCGTAGGTGGTGTAACACCCGATTCCACGGAAGCGGCGGCGTATCTATATTCACAGATTGTTAGAGACGTGCACGCAGTCACTTCCGCTCGCGTGGCTGAGACGGCGAAGTTACTGGAAAACACGTTTCGGGCGGTAAACATTGGGATGGCAAACGAGATGGCCCGTCTTTGTTATGCGCTGAATATTGACACCTGGGAAGTGATTCGCGCTGCGGCAACAAAACCGTTTGGTTTCATGCCTTTTTACCCCGGGCCGGGAATCGGCGGTCATTGCATTCCGCTCGATCCACACTATCTGTCATGGAAGGCTCGTCAACACGGATTCGACTCTCGCTTCATCGGTCTGGCCGAAGAAGTGAATTCGCGCATGCCCGATCACGTTGTGCAATTAGTCGCAGACGGACTTAACGATGAGCGCAAAGCGATGAAGGGCTCTCGTGTCCTTCTGCTGGGAGTCGCTTACAAGAAAGACATTGATGATGTGCGCGAAAGCCCGGCGTTATCGATCATCGATCGCTTACGCGCGAAAGGAGCAGATGTCCGTTATCACGATCCGTTTGTGAAAGAGGTGCATTTCGACGACGCGCACACTGAAGGGGGTGGTCAGCCTCTCGAGTCGGTGCCCTTAACCGATGAAGAGTTGCGTTCAACTGATTGCGTGGTGATAGTTACAAACCATACTGCGACTGACTACCGGCGCGTCTGTCAGCTCAGTTCCTTAATAGTTGATACGAGGAACGCGCTCAACGGAGACGTCAGAAGCGACAGCAGTGCGAGGATAATCAGGTTATAAAGTCCAACGTCCAACGTCCGATGTCCAAAGTCAGGATCCTTAGCTGGACATTGGACATTTCGACATTGGACATGGGCTTTTTGAATGTTGAAAGTAATCAATGTTGTCGGTGCCCGGCCTAACTTTATTAAGGTCGCACCCATTGTGGACGCGATGAAGCGGCGTAAGCGAGAGTTTACGCCGCTTGTCGTTCATACCGGGCAGCATTATGACGTAGAGATGTCGGACGCGTTCTTCCGGGATTTAGATTTACCGAAAGCGGATATTCATCTTGGCGTAGGGTCCGGCTCGCATGCGGCCCAAACGGCCGACATCATGAAGGGATTTGAAGCGGTTGTCATCAAAGAAAAGCCAGATTGGGTACTGGTAGTTGGAGACGTTAATTCAACTCTAGCGTGCGCGCTTGTTTGCGTAAAGCTGGGGGTGAATGTTGCCCACGTAGAGGCGGGCCTGCGTAGTCGCGACCGCACTATGCCCGAGGAGATTAATCGCTTACTAACAGATCAAATCGCGAATTTACTCTTTACCCCTTCTGAAGATGCCGATCAGAATTTGCTGGCAGAGGGTATCGCGCCTGAGCGGATACGTTTTGTGGGCAACATTATGATCGATTCACTTTACAGCAATCTTGAGCGCTCCAAAGAGTCCCGCATTAAAGAAAAAATAGAATTGACTAATCGGCCTTATGCGGTGCTGACGCTTCATCGCCCTTCCAATGTTGATGAGCGTGAAACGTTCACCCGAATTTTGAAAGCGCTTGAAACACTCGCGAAAGAGCTTACGATTGTTTTTCCCGTTCATCCGCGAACGAAGAAAATGATGACCCAGCTCGGCCTTATTGAGCGAGTCAATGGAATTAAAGGTTTGCAACTGATCGATTCGTTAGGTTATCTGGATTTTCTTAGTCTCTGTACTACGGCGCGGATCGTATTGACAGATTCGGGTGGCCTCCAGGAAGAGACCACTGTGCTGGGTATTCCCTGTTTGACGTTGCGAGAGCACACGGAACGGCCGATAACAGTGAAGATGGGGACAAATACAATCGTGGGTACGGACAGCCAGAGAATCGTAGCTGCTGCTCGCATCGCGCTGGATGGAAATTTAGAGCGCGTCTCCTGCATCCCGCCGCTTTGGGATGGGAATACAGCAGATCGCATTCTGGATGAACTCAGGTAAAGCTAAGCCGGCGGAACCGCACGCACATTACGTAGTGTGCTCCAGCGCCCTGACAATCTCTTTCGTTTCTGTGGTCCATTTAAGAAGCGGACGCACGACGCCGGGCATGGGGCCAATATAGTCGCCCCGTGCTGAGTCGCTCGACGGGCTGTCAATAACCTGAAAAGCTACAGCATTGCGTTCTTTAGCGTGCAGAACCGTCGACGGGAAGTGCGACATAATGGACACGTGCCCGATTAGACTTCCTTCCGCGAGCAGATTGCCCGGGATCCAGACCGTGCTCGTGTATGTCGCGCGCGCCCGCGGATGCCGACGCCAATCCGCATCCGTATCGTGTGTGCTGAAGAGCTCAGTACCCCGCTCGTTATAAAACTCTATTACTGGCACCAGTGCGTGACCCTCGTCCAGCACATCGTAAGTGACTTCCAGACCAAAGGGTTTTCTAATATCGACGGCGGCGATTGTCTCACCACGTTCCGAGCAGACCCGCACCCGGCGCAGGCGGACGACTGCATCGCCTGGCGCTTCCAGTTGATTCGACCATTCGCGGATCGCGCCGGTCTTCCAATGCGCGCTCAAATAGCTATTGACAACCTCATGTGGCTGGCCGTCGCGCGCAACCCGACCTTCTTCAAGCAATACAACTCGCTTACACAATCGAGTGATCGCCGCCATGTCGTGGGAGACGAATAGTATAGTGCGACCTTGTTGACGTATTTCGTGCATCTTATCGAGGCACTTCTGTTGAAAAGCCACGTCTCCTACCGCAAGTACCTCATCCATCATGAGAATCTCCGGCTCCAGGTGGGCTGCGACGGAGAATGCGAGACGGACATGCATTCCAGAGGAATACCACTTGACCGGCGTTTCAATGAACTGCTCCAGTTCCGAGAAGGCAACAATCTCATCGAACTTCCGTTGGATCTCGGCGCGGCGCATACCAAGGATGGCGCCGCTAAGAAACACGTTCTCGCGGCCTGTAAGATCCGGGTGAAAGCCAGTACCGACTTCAAGCAAACTTCCGACACGGCCATAAAGTTCTATCTGGCCTGTAGTCGGTTTTGTTACCCGAGAGAGGATCTTCAGCAGGGTGGATTTACCGGCTCCGTTACGACCGATGATACCGACTAGTTCGCCCTGTCCGATCTCCAGGTCAATATTGGTAAGCGCCCAGATCGTTTGCAGGCCATCACCCTGACGTCGAAGCCTTCTGAAAGGCGCGGTCATCGCGTCGCCGATCATCTCCCGAAACGTCATATAGGCCGGATGGAGACCACCAATCTGGTAGCTTTTACCAACCCGTTCGATTTTGAGCGCGAAGTGCATTTTGGGGCGCAGCTAAATTACGTCGGCGAAAGTGTTCTCGAGCCGTCTAAAGAAATAAATTGAGAAGAGGAGTAGCGCCAGGGTAATAGCTGCTGACATCGCGACGTGCAGCCAGTCAAAACTGCCGCCGGTGAGCGCAGCGCGAAAACCGTCTATGATTCCAGCAACAGGGTTAATGAAAAGCAGCCACTTCCATCTCTGCGGTACGATGCTTGTCGGGTAAATCACCGGTGACGAAAACATCCAGAGTTGGATAATGAAGGGAAGCGCATGACGCAGGTCACGGTATTTTACCGTGAGCGCCGACGATATGAGCCCGACAGAAAATGCGAGCAGCGTCATGAGCAAGATGAATACCGGGAGCAATACGACGGTGATTGTTAGCGACACGCCGTAGTAAAGCGCCAACACCACCAGCAAAACCATCGCAATACAAAGGTCTACGAGACCCGCGCCCACGGAGGCCCCAGGTATATACATGCGGGGGAAATAAACTTTTGTAATCAGCCTTGTGTTAGTAATTAAACTGTTTGTGCTGTTAATTACTGCGTTGGCGAAAAAGATCCAAAGGATCAGACCTGAAAGAGCGAAAAGCGGGTAAGGCAAACTTCCCGATTCAAGTCGCACGAAGCGCTTGAAAACGAGCGTGAAGATAAGCATTGTCATCAAAGGTTGGATGACTACCCAGGCAAACCCCATGACCGTCTGCTTGTAACGCACCTTAATGTCGCGTAGCGTTAGAAAGTGAAGCAACTCCCGCCCGCCCCACAATTCGCCGATATTCAGCTCTACGCCCGCTTCCTCCGATTTGATGAGTTGGTGCCTCTCGGGCCCATGCTCGTGGACCTCCATTAATTCTCTCGGATGGCTTGGAGTCTGTGCGGGTGTGGCTGGCGCGAGCTCAGGACTTCCGCTTTTACGGGTGTGTAATTGCATTCAGGATGGTTTTGAGAGAGGTTCGACTAGCAAAAATCGGTTCACCGCTCCACAAACCGTCGTCATTTCATCGGTCTAATTTCTGCGTCAGTCTAAAGACCACACCGAGGGTCGTCAAGGAACGCTGCCGGAAAGAAAAGGCGAATTCGCATCAATATTAATCCCGAGTACAAATCGGTGAAGACCAATGGTGCTCAACCATATATGGCGGCTATAGCGACGGTGGGCGCGGAGTTTCATCTTACCAAACGTTGTATACCTATCGACAGTTTTTCGCCGCCCCATTGAATCATTAGGGCCGCCAAAATAAAAAACGGGTAATGAATAACCATGACGTAACGGTATTCAGTGTGTAAGGCTGATTGTATGAGGAGGTAATAAGCGGGAAAGGTGAGCAGGACGATCAGTACACGAGGCTTACCCGACTTCAGCAATAAAAATGTGCCGCCTGCAACGAGTGGAAGCAGTAACGCTGAGATGAAGAGTTTTTGCGCGACTCTAATTACGAGGCGCGGATAACGGGTCCAGAGGTATGACGCTGGTCCCAGCTCATATACCGCTACGTCGCCGAGTTCAATAGCAGGGCGTCCAGATGTTGCCCCACCATTAGTTAGGGTTACATGAATAGCGCGAGTAGTCCGGCCTGTGACGAATGGTAATTCGATAATTTTAACGGGTTGCCGTTCGCTTTCCAGCTCTTCAACCGGCTCCAGCGATGATGAAGTGAATAAACTATTCGTGTCGGCCTCAATGACGTTGAGCAACATTCTCCCCCGTTCAATCTTAACGGACCATCTCAACAAATAGTCGGTCTCAGGTTTTACAGGGACACGCGGCGAAACGATTTGATTTCCATATTTCGAATTGTCACCGGTTAGATGAAGCGCGTGTCCATTACTTAGACGGCTCTCGGTTTGCGCAGACACAACGGCGTTTGCAAACAATTCTGCCGCCATGCCAGACCACACAGGGGGTCTATCACGCACTTGTACAAGCGAATGAGAAACAGGTGGATGAGCTGAGATGAGCGGAACTCTCTCCAGCCTCAACATCGAGACTGCGCGTCGCGCCATCACACTTAGAAACCACAGTGGATGCGTCCGTATGATGGCGAAGCCCCGCCGGAGCCGCAGTCGATCGCGGTTCACTCCATCGGCTCCAAACAACGTCGTCCCGTAATCGGGGCGGCCGTACAGCTCCGCTTCCATTCGCATCAACCCTGTGTCCGTTGCCGGCAGACCAAAGGTTTTCTGTCGGTCGTAGTCAGCAATACCTTCAATTAATGTCTGGCCTGCTCCGAGCGATACCGGAATTAACTGATGAAAGACGATGTAATTGCGGACCGTCAGTGGAGCGATAACAACGAATGCATTCCCAAGCACGGCGGATGCAAATCGCAGTCGTCGCCCTCGGTCAAACATGAAGAGAATTACAATAGCGAGAAAAGGCGCCAGGAGCAGGGCGTTTGCTCTTAGCCAGCAGGAAAGACCAATGAAAGTCCCGGCGAGGATGAAATTGAGCATCCGCGGTCTCTTGTGGGCACGCATCAGACAGTAGAGACAGAGCAGAAGAGGAAGCATTACCAGCGTGTCCGGCAATAACATCACCGAGTTGTACGTGAATTGAGGCGCAAGTGCTGCAAGGGTCGCCGCAATCAGGGCGACGCTTCGGGGAAATAATTCCAGTGCGATAAAGAAGATCAAAATAACGTCGACCGTATCGCAAAAGATCTGAAAAAACTGGATTGCGGAATTCGACTCGCCAAACAGTCTGAAAATTTGTGCTAGAACAATAGGATAGCCAGGGGGATGGCCCATTAAATCTGGATTGCTCAATGCAGAAGTACTGCTGAACAATGAGGCGAGACCACCTTCAATGATAAGGCGTGCCGTGAGTTTGTAGAAATAGGTAAGGACCGACTGCACACGCGTTGCTTCGAGGTGATAATCGTGCCACGATAAGAATCTGACGCTCAGCGAAGTGAGAAACAGAGTCAGACAAATCAAAATGTTATTGCGCCGGTAATGTTTGCGCAATCGCTCTGCGCAGTGCGAAAGTTTCGCCTCGCCTCCAGGTAATTCCGTTACTTGTTGGTCTAGACCCAAACCGCAATCTCGAGTTTGTGTGTGGGCAAGCTTTACCGCAACGATGCGCGAAGGATCGCCGCCAACGTCACTTGGCATTTCAGAAAGTTGTAATTCTATAGTGCGTTTAAACGCAATAGGCAAATGACGCGAATCGCCGCAGGCGTATTTAATGAGAGTCGCGCACATCCTTGATTCGCTTAACCGTGGCGGCGCGGAGATGCTGGAGCTGGATGTTTGCCGCAATGCAAAATCAAATGGGCTGGATTTGATTTTTATCGCCACCGGAGGTGGAGATCTGGAGGAGGACTTTCTCCACTCTGGGGTCGAATTCATGCGTCTGCAACGAAAATTGCCAATTGATTTAGGCCTTGCCGGACGATTACGCAAAGCTATTCAAGATCGGGACGTGAACATCGTTCACAGTCACCAAGCGGTAGACGCTCTGCATGTATATCTTGCGACGCGCGGAACCGGGGTCAAGACAGTCTTAAGTCATCACGGCGGATCCCTGGATGCCAAGAATCAGATCGCGCTGAAATTTCTCGTGCCTCTAATGGACGCGAACATCGCCGTTAGCCAGGATCTGCTCGAACATCTCGCCGCCGAGAATAAACTCGATACAAGCAAAAACTTTTTTGTTCTCTATAACGGTGTGGACAACAAACGATTGCGGCCCGCAGGCGGGCGCGCTTTGCGCGGCGAGCTGGGACTTGCTGAGGGCAAGATACTCGGCATGATCGCCAACTTTTATCCCGGCGCAAGAAAAGGTCAGCTAACGGTCTGCAAATCTTTACCCCTGTTCTTCAGCCGGACTACGGCGGCACATTTCGCATTCATCGGCGGTTCCTCACCAGCCGCGCCGCAGGTTTATGATGAATGCGTCGACTTCTGCCGTCATGCGGGGATCAGTGACCGCGTCCATTTTCTGGGGAAGCGGGCGGATATACCCGAGGTACTCCATTCCCTTGATCTCTTCGTCTTTTCTTCACTGCAGGAGGGGGGACTTCCCATTGCTGTCATTGAAGCGTTCATGGTTGGCCTCCCTTGCTTAATCTCCGACATAGGGCCACTTCGCGAAGTATCGGGAGATGGAAAGTATGCACGGCTGTTTGAGGCAGGTAACGCCGAAGACCTCGCGCGTCAGCTTCGCGAGTTGATCGATGATTCGAAAAGTCGCGCCCGTCTCGGAGCGCAGGCGAGGGAGTGGGCCATGCAGCAGTTTAGTATTGACACCTATTTAGAGATTCTCACCCGACTGTACGCCACTCTTCAACCTGTGGCATGATCTTTTGTTTCCGACTCATCCAGTGCTACTACCTGTTGGCAATAAGGAATCAAACCGAGTGCGCGTATTGGTGGGGATGCCGACTAAAGAAGCGCGGGGCGGAATCAACGCCTGCGAGATTCCCTTTATCGAAGCGCTGAAGAGACACGGGATTGAAGTCAGCGAAGAAATCTATTCATACGACTCTCGGCCAGCCGGTCCAGCTCGGAGAATCGCGCGAGTGTTAGGTACCGCGCGCCGTTTGCGCCGGCGAATCCAGGATCAAGGCTTTGACATCATTCATCTGAATACCTCCTTTGATTTGAAAGCTATCATCCGCGATGTCATCATCGTTTCTCTCCTAAGTAAAACTCGAGCCACGATTTTCCTTAAATTTCACGGTTCAGACGCGCAACTTTTGCAAAGAGATAATTTCTTACTGCGGCGGATCATTCAAAGAATACTGGCGCGGGTTGATGGCGTTGGTGTTTTGTCGTCAGAAGAGCGGGACAACTTCATTCGCGCACATTTAACACAAAGCGAAATCTTTGTTGTCAAAAATGCAGTTGACGTTCCCGATGTGGACACGGATAACGACTTCGCAACGCATTGGGAGATAGATGCTGTGTCACCTGTATTGCTCTTTATTTCGCGATTCATTCCCGCCAAAGGACTCATCGATGTTATCCGCGCCTGCCGACTCGTTCGCGATAGCGGGCATAATTTCACGCTGGTATGCGTTGGCGACGGACCGGCACGCCGTGAGGCCGAAGAAGAGGTGTCCAGAGCCGATTTGAAATCAACGGTCCGCTTCGTCGGTTTTCTGGATGAAAAGCAAGCAAGCGAATTCTACGTGAATAGCACGATGCTGGTCTTCCCGACCTATCACGACGAAGGCTTCTCAATGGTGATCTTTCAATCGGTTGCGGCGGGTTTGCCCATCATTACAACCAGAATCCGAGCCGCGGCGGACTATCTTCAGGAACCGTCCAACTGTCTGTGGGTTATGCCCAGAAATCCAGCCATGCTCGCCGAAAAGATCAAACAACTCCTCGATGAAACAAACCTGCGTTACGCGATGGGAGAGAACAACCGTCGATTAGCCGCGCAGTTCGCACCTGCCGCGGTAGCGTCGGAATACATCGATATATATCGCCAACTCATTCAGCAAGGGAACCGCCAACCAGCGGGGGACTGAGTGTCTAGTCGACGCTCTGGTACGGGCGTTAGCTCCGGTCTAATATAGAAACATGCATTCTGTCGCCATCGTTCAGCAGTCACGTAAGAGCTACGCCCAAACCGCGCCATTCCATCCTCCGCGAATTTTCCCTGAAACTCCATTCGCACTCAACACAGATGAAACTAATGAAACCTACCTTTCCGTTAGAGAACTTTTTCGAGCACTGAAATACGATGCTGCCAATGTCGACAGCAGCACATGGAATCCTTTGGGTTGGCTTATCAATCCCGGCGATACCGTATTCCTCAAGCCAAACATGATTGCCGAGAAGCACTACCACAAAGAAGATTGGGAGTATGTCATCACCCACGGTTCAGTTATTCGCGCCGCCATTGATTACGTCTTTATTGCATTGAAAGGCGAGGGAAGAATTATCATTGGAGACTCGCCATCAACGGAAGCGCAGTTTGATCAGATCGTAAATCGGATGGGCATTAGGGAAATTCAGTACTACTTTCGACAAGAGAAGAACTTTGAAATTGAGATCGTCGATCTGCGCGATGAATGTTGGGTTGAAAAGGACCGCGTGGTCCTTGATGTCGTGAAGCTGCCGGGTGATCCGCGCGGCAAGTTAAGTATCGATCTTGCAGAGCACAGCATGTTCGCGGAACTGGACGGCCAAGGGAAACATTATTATGGCGCGTTTTATGACACGCAGGAAACGAACGAACATCACCGCGATGGTAGGCATGAATACTCGGTTTCAAAGTCCCCGATAGCTGCGGATGTATTCATCAGTTTGCCTAAATTCAAGACACACAAGAAATGCGGACTAACGATAAATTTGAAAGGTCTGGTCGGTATCAGTGGTCTGAAGAACTGGCTGCCGCACTACACCTTCGGCGCCCCAGCGTCAGGAGGCGACCAGTTTGAGCACGCAAGCACAAAAGGAATACTGGAAAACGTCGTTGTCCGGCGCACGAAGCAGGTGCTGTTAAAACAAAATCCTGTGGCCCAGCTAGTAGCGAGAAAAACTAAGAACCTGGCCTACAAAGTTTTCGGAGAGACCGAGCAGGTCGTTCGGTCAGGTAACTGGTACGGTAATAACACTGTCTGGCGTATGGCGCTCGACCTGAATCGGATCTTACTTTATGCGAACGCAGATGGTTCGATGCGCGCACGCAGCAATGCCAAAAGATACTTCTCCATTGTGGATGGAATCATTTCCATGGAAGGCAACGGGCCGGTTGCGGGTGTGCCGAAGGCTACATCCATCGTTCTCGCGGGCGCAAATCCGGTCGCTGTCGATACAGTCTGCGCGCGTTTGATGGGGTTTGACTACCAGAAGTTGGCAATCATTGCCCGAGCGTTGGAGCCGCATCGATTTCCACTAATTGACGGTGGTATCGAATCCATAATGCCGGTTAGCACGAATGCTGCATGGAACCGTGCGCTTCCGGAATGGGATATCTCAGATACATTTCGCTTCGAACCTCACTTCGGCTGGAAGGGGAAGGTCGAAGCTGAAAGTTAGAATGAAATACGGTTCCGGACAGTTCCGCTCGTTTTACTATTCGCTCCCCCAGCCCGCAAAAAATCTCCTGGCCTCAGCCTACGGTGCAAGCGCGCGCCGCGCTCGATATGGAATTACCTTCCACGAAACTCTACGCTTTCTCCGCGAATCGCAGCACTGGAGCAATGAAAGGCTGAATGATTATCAACAGGAACGCCTGCACCAGTTTTTGCGAAACGTTGTTAAGCGTACGCCGTATTATCGGTCTCATGATGAATACCCGGATCTGCTTAACACTGACGCACCGCTTCAGCAGTTTCCTGTTATTAACAAGAATCACTTAAGAGGCGAAGTAGCCGACTTTTATCACGATGACTTTCGATCGATGCAATGCCACTGGTACCACACGAGCGGTACAACAGGTTCAGCCATCGCCTTCCCCGTAAGCCACGACCATTTTCAACGTGAGCACGCGTTTCGGGCCTTAGCTTATGAATGGGGTGGAGTAAGTCTAACCGGCGGCGATAAGGTAGCCATTTGCGCAGGACATCCGGTGGCCCATCCTGACAGAAAAGTGCCGCCGTATTGGGTCTACGACTGGACGAATAAATGGCTCTATTTATCTTCGTCAAGTCTCACGAAGCGTAATCTTTCCGACTACGTAAACGAGCTAAAAAGATTTCAACCTGTGATGCTGGCGGGCTACCCGTCGTCCCTGTACCTGCTCGCTCTGGGTTTTGAGAAATTTGGCGGCAAGTTGAACCTAAGGTCTATCTCAACCTCCTCTGAAACTCTGTTACCCCGGCAACGTGCGAAAATTGAAAATGCATTCGGTGCGAAAGTGTTCGACTATTACGGACAAGCGGAGAACTGTGCGCACATCGTTGAGTGTGAAGCAGGGGAGCGGCACGCGAAACCGGAATACAGCGCCATCGAAGTGTTAGACAAGAATAATAACCCGTGTGGACCAGGTGAAACCGGCCGTCTTGTGTGCACAGGGTTCAGCAACAAAGCGTTTCCTTTAATTCGTTACGACATAGGTGATGTAGTAACTATCGCAAAAAATCAGGTGGCCAAATGTGGCCGTGGCGGATTGTTGATAGAAAATATTTTGGGACGCATCGAAGACTATATTGCGACACCGGAAGGCAGATTGGTTGGACGCCTTGATCACTTATTTAAGGACTCAGCCAACGTCGTGGAAGCGCAGTTGTTTCAGGAAAATGTTGATGAACTTATTTGTAGAATCTTAAGGACTGAGGACTATTCAATTGAAGATGAGCAGGCAATTCTGGAGGAAGCCCGGCTCAGACTGGGTTCAGCAATCAGAATTAGTTTTGACTACGTTGATGAAATTCCACGATCGGCTAACGGTAAGTTTCAGTTTGTTGTTTCCATGATAGACCAATCGAAGATGCTCCATGAATTTGCGGACTAGAGTAAAACACTACTCATTTGAGTGGTTCCTTCAAACGAGGATAGGTACGACCGCCGTCTTTTATCTCCGACCGGCTTCTGCGTTGGGCCAGTTCGTTTTGAGATAACGGAACCTGAGGCAGTGTCGAAACTCCAGTCTTTCAGCACGTTCCGGGATACTAATTGACATTGTTCAGGGGCGGTCTTATTCTGAATGTACCTGGCCAGCCGCTGCCGGGCGCTCGGGAAAACCTTCCGTCCCAGCAGTCTTCCCAACCTAATGATGTCCCAGGAAAAAATCTCGTTACCTGAATCAAACGGCGTCTTGTCGCAATCCGAGAGTCGCAGGCGGACGCGAGTGTTGCTTGCAGAAGACGACCGTGCGCTGCGCCGCTTTCTGGAAGTGGTCCTCAAGCGCGCGGGGTATAAAGTAATTCCCGCAGCCGATGGACTTGAGGCTATGAAGCTGGCGCTATCAACGACTATTGATGTTGTTGTGACTGACGCGATGATGCCAAATTTGAGCGGTTACGAACTATGTCGCTTTCTAAGAAACAGTCAAACGCTTTTTCATATTCCGGTTATCCTGTTGAGCGCACTGGAAAGAAAAGAGTCGAGTCAAAACGCGGAGCAGGTGGATGCTTTTCTCGCGAAACCTGTGTCAAGCGACAGCCTGATCTCATGCATTGAAACACTGCTGGCCCGCAAGAGGGAGTAGTCGCGGAACGAGATATAACGCATTCAACAAAGACGGCGGTCCTTCAAGAAGCAAGGGCCGCCGGTTTTTTGTGCGTTAATAAATCAGGCAGTAGTTGCGCTGGTAGTTCCTATGAGTTGGTCGATAGATGTGTATTTCAAATTCTGTGCTTCGGCGACAGCTTCATAAGTACAGTGACCAGCGTAAGTGTTTACGCCAGCCTTCAGCCCCGGATCACGTTGAATTGCATCAAGGAATCCCCTGTTCGTGAGCTTGAGAGCATAGGGAAGAGTGGCATTGGTTAAAGCAAATGTGGATGTTCGCGGCACCGCTCCCGGCATATTAGCTACGCAATAATGCAAAACGCCTTCGACGTAATAGGTGGGGTTTGAGTGAGTAGTCGGATGCGTTGTTTCGATGCAGCCACCTTGATCGACTGCGACATCAACGATCACTGCCCCGTTCGGAACGTCTTTGAGCATGTTACGAGTTACCAGCTTTGGGGCGGAAGCGCCAGGCACCAATACTGCTCCGACAATTAGATCAGCATTTGAGATTGCGTCGTGAATCATGTAGGCGCTGGAAGCCAGGGTAGAAATTTTGGAAAGAAAAATATCATCCAGCTCACGAAGTCTGTCCAGATTGTTATCTATAATCGTTACGTAAGCTCCCATCCCAACCGCGATCTTCGCGGCGTTTGTGCCTACGACGCCGCCGCCGATGATCACAACTCTGGCAGCAGGCACACCCGGCACTCCACCGAGCAAAATGCCGCGGCCGCCGGCCATCTTCTCAAGATAATGTGCGCCCACCTGGATAGCCATTCGTCCGGCAACTTCTGACATGGGCGTCAGCAGCGGCAGGCCGCCCCGTCTGTCAGTGATCGTTTCATAAGCAATTCCGGTGACTTTGCGCTTGAGAAGTTGCTCCGTCAGTTTCTTGTCAGGAGCGAGATGTAAATATGTAAACAACAACTGACCTTCTCGCATTCGTGTGTATTCCGGCTCGATCGGTTCCTTGACCTTAACGATCATCTGGGCCTTGCCCCAGATTTCGTCTGCTGAATAGAGGATTTGGCCGCCTGCCTGTTGATAGAGTGTGTCTTCAAAACCAGAGCCCTCGCCCGCGCCCTTCTCAACAATCACTTGATGACGGGCATCAGTCAGCGCGCGAACGCCCGCAGGCGTTAACCCCACGCGGTATTCGTTGTCTTTTATTTCTTTTGGCAGCCCGACAATCACGGTCAAGTCCTCCCGGAGCTAGAGCACAAACGTTCGATACAGAAGTGGTTGACCAGGGTGTTACGGAGCCTCTAGCCCCGGCCCTGTACCGTGTCTATCTGTGCGCGTTGAAGCTTTCCACTGTAATCGACGTAGATGGATTTCCACTCGGAGAAGATATCGAGTACTTGAGTGCCGGCTTCGCGATGTCCATTACCAGTCGCCTTGGTGCCGCCGAATGGTAAATGCACTTCAGCGCCGATGGTAGAGGCATTTACGTAAAAGATTCCGGTGTACATATCGTTCATAGCGCGAAAGGCTTGATTTACGTCGCTGGTATATATTGCTGCGGAGAGACCATAGCGGACTCCGTTGGCAACCTCCACGGCTTCCTCGAGAGAGGTGGTCGGTATGACGGCGGTGACTGGTCCAAAGATCTCTTCCTGTGCAATCCGCATATCCGGAGCCACGTCGGTGAAAACTGTCGGTTCGATGAAATATCCACGAGCGTATTCACGCCGGGTCAGCCGCTTGCCGCCGCAAGCCAGCGTGGCACCGTCTTCGCGCTGGCCAATCTCAATATATTTCATGATTTTCTTGACGGCGTCGGCATTGATTACCGGTCCCATCTCCGTTTTTGAATCAGCTCCATTGCCGACGCGCAACGCTTTAGCCCTATCAACAAGTTTTTTGGAGAACTGCTTATAGACTTTCTTGTGTACTACGAGTCGCGAGGAAGCCGTGCAGCGTTGTCCGGAAGTCCCGAACGCACCCCACACAGCGCCCTCGACCGCCAGGTCAATATCCGCGTCATCCATTATGATGATCACGTTTTTGCCCCCCATCTCAAGCGAGCAAATTGCGTTTCGTTCCGCACAGGCGGAGGCTACTATGCGACCGGTTTCTGTCGAACCAGTAAATGAAATCAAACGAAGCGCTGGATGGTTGGTGATTGCGGCGCCGGCAGTCTCACCATATCCGGTCACGAGATTGACAACTCCGGCAGGTATGCCTGCTTCCTCGCAGGCCCGGACTAGGTTGTAAGTTGAAAGTGGAGTGTCTTCCGCAGGTTTTATTACGACCGTATTGCCGCAGACGAGAGCCGGAATAAGTTTCCAGGAGGGAATTGCCATGGGGAAGTTCCACGGCGTAATCAGTCCACAAAGACCTACCGGCTGACGGACACACATGGCGAACTTGTCGGGCATCTCCGCGGGCGTCGTATATCCATGTAACCTTCGTCCTTCACCGGCGGTGTAGTAAGTGCAGTCGATGGCTTCCTGTACGTCGCCTCCGGTTTCCTTAAGAACCTTGCCCATTTCTCGCGTCATGTCGGCAGACAAGCGATCTTTATCCCGGATGAGGATCTCACCCAACCGAAATAGAATTTCAGCGCGGCGTGGAGCTGGAGTATTCCGCCACCCGTCAAAGGCTTGTTGCGCTGCATTGACGGCCGCATTCACGTCGTCACTGGTGGATACTGGAAAGCGCCCAATCAGGTCGTCAGTGTCTGCGGGATTGACGTTCTCAAAAACTTCACCGGACTCGCTCTGAATCCACTTGCCGCCGATGTAGTTGTTGTAGGTCTTCACGGACGCGCGACTGCCGCTGCGCTGAGGGTATTTGGAACTGTCTCTTGCGAGGACTTTTTTTGCCTGGGCCATGATCGGTTTCAGTTTCAGATTCCAAGATTCAGGTCAGGATAGCTTGGAACCTGAAACTTGAAATCCGAAGTGCCTTATTGGTAGGTAAACTGCACCAGCCTAGTTGTCACTTGGTTGAGATCCGGCACGTAACGCGATACCTGAAGCACAATCGGATCGCCAGGCTTCAATCCATTCAAGACCCGCTGAAAATCAGCGAGCGTCGTGGCCGGTACTCGGTTAATAAAGGTGATGACGTCACCCGGATTCAATGCCTGTTGTCCACCTGCCGCTCTCACTTCAGCTGCCAACCCGTTGGGATCAAGTTGCTTAACGTAGAGCCCTCGCACGCTAGTCAGATGTTTTTCGTTCATCAACTGAGGCGTAAGCTCCGCGAGAGTGATTCCCAGGTGCAACCCATTTCCTTTTGGATTAGATTCCCTGGCTTTCGATGGAAGCTGAGCGTCGGTCTCCTTTACTAATTGCGGCGGAGGCCGTTCGCCAAGAACTATATTGGCTACATGCTTTTCGAGTTTACCGTCGCGCTCACGAAGGTAAGTGAATACGGCAGACTCTCCCACCGGGCTGCCCGCAACTTTCTGGATCAGGTCCTGGGCACTGACAACGGGTTGACCATTAAATTCTGTAATGATGTCAATTTTCTGGAGACCTGCTTTCACTGCAGGCGTCGGTTGGCCATCCTTGGTTTGTTGCACATCCATGATGACGGCTCCCTTCGCCTCGGGTAGGCCGTAAACTCGGGCAAACTCATCTTTAACTGATTCCAGCGTCACACCCAGATAACCGCGACGAACTTTTCCCTGCGAGAGTATCTGACGATATACAAAGTTCGCTTCACTGGCCGGCAGGGCGAAGCCAATGCCGTTATAGTCTCCGGTGGAAGTCGCAATTTGCGAATTGATCCCAATTACTTCTCCCCGCATATTTACCAGGGGGCCGCCACTATTACCGCGGTTGATGGCCGCATCCGTCTGCAGGAAGCGTTGAAAGTTTGTGAAGAAGGGCGTTTCTCGTTCCTTCTTTGAGATAATTCCGGCGGTCACCGTTTGATCCAGGCCGAAAGGTGAGCCAATTGCCAGCACCCAATCGCCCACTTGCGCCGCATTTGAATCACCGAGAGTAACGGTCGGCAGGTCTTGGGGCGTATCGATTTTAATGACGGCGACGTCTGTTTCTTCATCGATGCCGATAACCCTGCCCCGATATTCCTGGCCAGATTGCAGGAAGACTTTTATCTTCGAAGATCCTTCGATTACGTGTTCGTTCGTCAGAATGTAACCTTTGGGACTAACGATAAATCCACTACCTACGCCTCGCGCGGGTGGACGAGCCTGACGGCGAAACATGTCGAGCAGCGGATTGTTCGACGACTGATCATCTTTATCCTCATTGTCTTTCTCGGGAACATCGGCAGAAGCCGTAACAGTTTCGATGTTAACGACCGCCGGTTCGACGCGCCTCGCGATCTCCGCAAACGAAGCCGAAAGTGCCTCTGGCGCTCGGGCTATCTGCACCTCGTTTTGCGCCACGGTCGGGCGCCCTGAAAGCATTGCGCCAACCCCGATTCCTGCCAGTAAACAGGCCGTCGCGAGCGCGATGATCCAGACACGGAGCTTTCGCAGAATGGCCCGCTCGTTAATAGAGGTTTGGTCTTTGGCAAGGTCGAACATAAGCACCACCTTCGAGAAAAAACTACAGGTCGCGTTCCCCAGAACGTCACTAACCTAAAGTGACTATCGGAGCACAAACGGGAAGGCCCAAAGTATAACGAATAGGAGACGAAGGGGCAAAAGAGGGGCTTGGAAGCAGAAGGCTCGTCGCGCAGAGTGAAGGCCCATTTTCCATTTGTCATTTCACATTTTTTATTTGCCATCGGCCTTTCAAAAGGTTCGCGATAAGCAGAACTCCTTCAAAAAACTCGCGATAACCGAAATTCCACCTCGGGCTGAATTCAAATGAACAGCACAGGACGAGAGTGACCACGACCGAGGAAGGAGCGAATTCAACGGCAAAAGACGAGACTCTGATTGAGATGAATAAGAAATGGAAAATGAAAAATTTAAAATGAGAAATGGAAAATCGATTTTTCTGCCGACTGCTGCTGCCGACTGCCGCCTTTCGTTACGGTCTGAGCAGGACCTTCAAAATTCCTTTTTTTCCCGCTCGCTCCATAGCATAAGTCCCTCTCGCAAGCGGATACTCTTCACTTATCAAACTATCGATGTCGACGGCGCCTTTCTTCAAGAGATCAAGTGCCGGTGCGAATCTTCCACAGCGCGAGCCCAAGATAGTAATTTCGTCAACAACAAGCGGCGCTTGATTCATCTCTGCAGTCCCGTGGAAAGTCGATTTCAGTACAAGCACACCACGCGGTCGTATAAGTTCGAGCCCACGAGCGAGACCCGAGGGCGAACCCGACGCCTCTACCACAAGATCAAAATGGCGCTTCCGAATGCGTGCGGACTTGACTGTCGCCGTCTCAATGCCTCGCCGCTCCGCGATGCGCAATTTGTCCACGTGCTTACCAATTAACAGAACGTATGCCCCAGTCAATGCGATCACCTGCGCACAAAGGAGACCCAACTTGCCATCGCCAATGATGGCGACACGATCCGTGTACTTAATTTCGACGCGTTCCATGATTCCGCACGCGGCCGCCAGAGGTTCGGTGAAAACCGCATGCTCATCCACAATTCTGTCGGACACCGCAACAAGATTCTTTAGAGGCAGCCGCAAAAGGTCTGCATGCGCACCGTCTCGTCCCACAATTCCCAAAACCGTGCGGGTTAAACAGTGGCGCGGATCACCAGACTTACATAACTCGCATTCGCCACAACCTACATTGATTTCTCCGACTACACGTTGACCCAACCACGAGGCATCATGAGATTCCTCAACCACTCCTACAAACTCATGACCGAGGGTTCCCTTAAAGCCCCCGTACCCGCGGACGATTTCCAAGTCGGTGTTGCATACACCTGATAGAAGGACACGTACAATCGCCTCCTGGCCCGGCTCAGGTCTTTCGACTTCACGGACTACCGGTTTCTTCTTATCTACTCTTAGAGCCTTCATCAAAGTGGGACGGGAGGGCGTCCGGCCCCCGGTTGGAATTAAGTGACAGGCAGGAATTCCTGTCCTGGTCAGAAGTCTTTGGTGCGCGTGTAGACGTTCTGCGAAGTAAGCTCAACCGTCTGTTTACGACCCGCTACGTTAACCGGCAGCTGCCACTCAAGATCCTCCTCGCCTGAGAACGATGCATGAAGCCACCAGTTGCCCGAGCGAACAAGAAGCGAAGTCTGACCTTGTTTGTCCAGCCGCGCGTTAATTGGTTTGCGGCCATTCATTCGCTCATTCAGGAAATCGTCGAAGCGTTTGCCCGCACGTCGTTCTGTAAAGTATTCATGGCGCACAGCGACTATATCAACCGGAAACAGTTCCACGGATATGTCGAGTGCCTGCGAGTCAGAAGTGGCAGGTTGGCGAAGGATAATCTGTAGTGCGGTCTCGCCTGTTGAACTGGTGGTTTCCTTTCCCGCCTGATGAGGAAGTTGCGAGTAGATGAGCCATCCAGACAAGGCCAGCGCTGCGATTAAGCCGACGCGCAGGAAGACGGTAATTAACCAACGAGCAATGAAATTTGTTTTCACGTTTCCAAAAGTGCGTAGAACTTGCACGCGGTTTCTAAGGAAGAAAGGTGGGGCACGCTGCCGTTGTGCTCGGGTTGCGATCCTTCGCCTGACCTACCTTTTCAAACCGCGAACGTAACCAACCAAAGAGTCGATCTCCTGTTCAGACATTTTCTTTGCGTAGCTCGGCATTTTGCGTTTGCCACTCATAATCGAGTTGAATATCCGTTCATCGCTAACATTTCCTTGCCACGCAGCGTCAGTCAGATCTCGTGCGTGGTTCAACTTAGCCTTGAAAGTCTTTGCTCTGCCATCTTTTCCATGACAGGACGCACAGTGTTTGGAGTACAGCTCAGCCGCGCTTCTTGCGCTGGTGTTATGGGCTTCATGGGCTTCGGTGCTTAATGCAAGTGTGATTGACGCAAGCACCAACGCCACGGCGATACCGGCCGGCAATAAAAAATGGCTCATCTATTTGTTCTCCGTGCTCCAGCCCTTGTTCTATTTATGATACCGAAGCCAACATGTTTTGTGTATTCGCTAGCCCCTTTTTGTGGTTGAAAGCTTTTGCAATGCGAAGTAAGCTCAGAGGACAATCGTAAAGATGTACTTATGACAAGCAACGCGTTTTGCGGAAGGGCCTGTGGAAATAATTTCGGACAAATTTCGGGACGAATGCGGAGTCTTCGGTATCTATGGACACAGTGACGCGGCGCGCCTGACTTATCTTGGATTGTACGCGTTGCAGCATCGGGGTCAGGAATCCTGCGGCATTGTCTCCTCGAACGGTGTGGAGCTGCGGCAGGAACGAGCGATGGGGCACGTGGCGGACTCCTTTGATCAATCAACCCTCGATCGATTGTCAGGCGCCAGCGCAATCGGACACGTTCGCTATTCTACTGCCGGGGACGTATCCATCCGCGAAGCCCAACCTTTTCTTGTCACTTGTCAGCACGGGCAAATTGCCGTTTGTCATAACGGTAATCTGCCCTTCGCACACGAAGAGCGACGCAAACTCGAACTTGAGGGCGCCATCTTTTCTGCCACTTCCGATACTGAGGTCATTCTCCACGGAGTGGCGCGATCGAAAGCACCGTCCATACCTGAAGCTATTCCAGAGGTCTTGCGAAATACGGAAGGCGCCTATTCAATGCTCTTCCTGTCGCCTTCGGAATTGGTTGCGGTGCGCGACCCGCGGGGGTTTCGACCTCTGGCTCTGGGACGTTTGGGTGATGCCTGGGTGGTGGCTTCTGAAACCTGCGCGTTCGATCTTATAGATGCGCAGTACATTCGCGACGTTGAGCCGGGTGAAATGTTGGTGATCAACCAGGAGGGTTTGCGTTCATACCATCCTTTGCCGGAGCAAAAACCTTCGATGTGCCTCTTCGAGCACGTCTATTTTGCGCGGCCTGATTCACTCATTTACACGCACTCGGTGAATGAGTCACGGCATAGAATGGGGAAACGACTGGCCATTGAACAACCGGCGGATGCCGACCTCGTCGTACCCGTTCCCGACTCAGGAACTGTCGCGGCGATTGGTTATTCAGCGCAGAGTAAAATCAGTTTCCGTTTTGGTCTGGTGCGAAATCATTATGTGGGTCGTACGTTCATCGAACCCCGCCAATCCATCCGATCGTTCGGCGTGCGCATCAAGCTCAACCCGGTTCGCCACTTAATCCAGGGCAAGCGCGTAGTCCTGATCGACGATTCGATTGTGCGAGGCACGACCTCAAAAAAAATCGTCAGGATGATCCGTGAAGCGGGCGCGAAAGAAATCCATTTGCGAATTAGTTGCCCTCCTACAGTGAGCCCCTGCTATTACGGCATTGATACACCTAACAAAGAAGATTTGATTGCAGCGCAAATGTCTATCGATGAGATTTGCAAGTTTATTGAGGCCGACTCGCTTGGCTATCTTTCGCTTGAGGGAATGATCGAGGCGATCGGTTTAAGTAAGGACTCTTCCTGCGTGGCTTGTTGGAACGAGCAATATCCAACCCGTATTACCAGCGAGGCGGAAACGATGTGGGAGCGCGACCGCGAGGCGGCAATTGCGGATGGTTAGCTCGTTCGAGCAGAAAACAATCGCCGTTAACAGATCAAGTTCAAGCAAGGGACATCCCAGGTGAGCCGAGCGACAAAGGGCTGCGGATGCGCGAGTGCAGTACTAGCGGTGATCTTGGTCGCCGCCGGCTACGTAGGATACAAGTATGTGTATCCCAGATGGAAGACGAGACCGCCTCCGGCCTCGGGCGGAGAGCTTCAGGTTCACGTTCTGGACGTGGGACCAGATAATGGCGACTCAATTCTCATTATTGCACCAGGCGGCAAAAGTGTTCTTATCGATGCCGGCAACGCGGGCAAAGGCAAAGTACTGCTCGACGCGCTGAAACGCTACAATGTCCAGCAACTCGATTATTTCGTCGCGACGCACCCGCATCCTGATCACATAGGCGGGGCCGATGAGGTCATCAAAGCGGTGAAAGTGCTGAATGTAATCGACAATGGCCTCGGGCCCGATCTGCCTGAGTCGTTGGCTGCGCAAAGCAAAACGGAAGCTGCCACTGCTGGGAAGCCCGCTCCCAAACGTTCAGATAAACCTGCCGCAAGGTTCTCAGTCACAAAATTTTATGACGAGTATAAAGAAGCAATCACTCAAAGTGGCGCGCACTACGAAAAGGCCCAGGCCGGCATCAAATATGACCTCGGCGCAGGCGCTCGACTGACAACGCTCGCGCCCATCGAGCCCTTGTTTACAAAAGAGCACACGAAGACGGGTGGCAATCCGGCAAATGCGAATTCTGTTGTCATGCGCCTCGACTACGGTGAGTTCTCGATGATCCTGCCGGGAGATGCCGAAGAGCAGACAGAGCACCGGATGCTAAGTAGAGATTTGAATCTGAATGTGAAGATTCTAAAGATCGCCCATCATGGCTCGAAGTATGCGACGTCTCAAGCCTTTTTAGATCGCGTCAAACCCGGAGTGGCAATCATTTCCTGCGGGGAGTGGAACCGATATGGCCACCCGTCTCAGGTTGTGCTCGATCGGCTTAAGGCGGGAAATACGAAGGTCTACCGGACAGATTTGCAAGGCGAGATCACCATCACAACTAAAGGCAGGGAAGCTGACTTCGTAATCAAGACTACGAAAGAAGCAAAGAGCGACGTCTGGCTGGGACGCGCCGCACAAAAGGACGACTCTTCGCGTTCAGGCTTCATTGCTTATGGAGATTTTGGCCCACCACCGAAAGCGAAACAGGTAAATAGTAATAGTAAATAATGATCAGCAATTGTATTCGGCTACTTAGGTTTACCATCTACGATTCACCATCTACGATTCACCACGAATGACCAAGCCCATTACTTACAGCGATGCGGGCGTAGATATCGATGCGGCAACGCGCGCGATCAATAAAATCAAAGAACTTGCGCGCGGTACCTTTAACGATCGAACGCTCTCTGAAATTGGGAGCTTCGGAGGTATGTTCGAGGGTGCCTTTCCTCAATTGCGCCAACCCGTCTTAGTTGCCTCTGCGGATGGGGTGGGAACAAAGCTCAAGATTGCTTTCATGACTGGTGTTCACAACACAATCGGGCGGGATCTTGTGAACCACTGCGTCAACGACATACTGGTCCAGGGCGCCCGCCCTTTGTTTTTCCTCGATTACATTGCTACCGGAAAACTTTTACCTGACGTTGTGGCGAGCATAGTTGAAGGTATTGCTAAGGGGTGCGTTGAAAATGGATGCGTCTTACTTGGAGGTGAGACTGCGGAGATGCCTGATTTTTATGCCGCCGAGGAGTATGACGTTGCCGGCTTCATCGTGGGAGTTGCGGATAAAGAGAAGGTAATCGACGGTAAGCGAATAGTGGCCGGTGACGTTATTCTTGCACTACCTTCGATCGGACTTCATACGAATGGTTATTCGCTTGCCCGCAAACTTTTCTTTGAAGTCGCAGGGTACCAGATAAATACGTATCTTGATGAGCTGGCCATGACTGTTGGCGAAGCGTTGTTGCAGGGCCACGTCAGTTACTTGACACCGCTCGAAGGACTGCTTGATTCGGGCATCATAAAAGGCCTTGCGCATATCACCGGCGGTGGGTTGACTGATAATCTTCCCAGAATTTTACCGGAAGGCGCCGCGGCAGAAATTGATAAAGAAAGTTGGCCCATAATTCCAATCTTCACGCTCATGAAAGAGATCGGCAACGTACCCGAGAGCGAGATGTATCGAACCTTTAATATGGGCGCCGGCATGGTGATCATTACCTCGCGCGAGCAGGTGGATGCAGT
>JBHENH010000003.1:68355-68658 GCA_046262135.1 Pyrinomonadaceae bacterium | reverse complement strand
TCCATCAACGCCGCAACTATTGTGTTCAGATGCAGGTCTTCGAAGTCCGCGGTTACCCGCGCAATCGTTTGGTGTGTCTTACGTCGCAATGCGCGCGCCCCCGTGCCCGGCTCTTCGCTACCGCTTGCCGAAACAACGGTCTGGCTCCCGAGGTTCGACAATCGCTCGTGCCAGCGCCAGACCATGGTGTAAACGCGCCGCAAAAATCTGACTGCCCCCTCTATCCCCGTTTCCAACCAACGCAATTCGTTTTCAACCGGAGCCGCAAACAGAACGAAGAGACGCGTGGCATCAGCACCGAAA
>JBHENH010000003.1:55031-68345 GCA_046262135.1 Pyrinomonadaceae bacterium | reverse complement strand
TCATTTCGTCAGGGTCAACGCCATTGCCGAGACTTTTCGACATCGCCTTCCATTCGTCCGTTCCTTCAACGAGATTTGTCACCATGCCTTGCGTGAGAAGTTTCCTTATCGGTTCGTCGAATGACACGAGTCCGAGGTCACGCATAAACTTGGTCCAGAAGCGCGTGTAGATCAGGTGCATCACCGCATGAGAGTCGCCTCCAATATATTGATCTACCGGTGTCCACTCCTTAACAATTTCCGGATCGAACGGGGCCGAGTCGTTGCGTGGATCGCAGTAGCGGAAAAAGTACCAGGAAGAATCGACGAATGTATCCATCGTATCGGTTTCGCGCTTTGCTTCGCCGCCACATTTCGGGCATGTGGTATTGACGAACTCCTGAACTCCCGCTAACGGAGACTCACCGGAACCCGTAAATTCGGCACGCTCGGGTAATGTTACGGGTAAATCTTTTTCAGGCACCGGAACTACGCCGCACTTACTACAATAAATAATCGGAACCGGCGCGCCCCAAAATCGCTGGCGGGAAACGCCCCAATCGCGGATGCGATAAGTAACAGCCGCCTCGCCGAAGCCGCAATCCTCGGCAAACCTGGCCATCTCCTTTATCGCCACTTCCGAAAGTTTCCCGCTCCACTCGCCCGAGTTGACCAAAATTCCATAATCCGTGAAGGCATGTTGCATCGCCAAAGACTGATCTTCATGTACCGGGTCATGTGGAATTGATTCCTGCTGGCGAGAGATGCGCTCAATCACACGGCGAACCGTTAACGAATATTTCTGGGCAAACTCAAAGTCGCGTTCATCATGGGCAGGAACGCTCATCACTGCGCCCGTACCGTAGGCCATCAACACGTAGTTCGCGACCCAGACCGGTATGGTCTCGCCACTAAAAGGATTTACAGCGAGCAGCCCTGTATTCATTCCTTCCTTCGGCTCGTCCTCAATACTTCTTTCCTGCGCGTACGTTCTTGTTTTTACCTTTCGCGCAAACGCCATTACCTCACTCTTCAACGACGATTCTTCAAGGTCATCAAGTAACGGATGCTCTGCTGACACGACGATTGCCGTGGCGCCGTAGATCGTGTCGATCCGGGTGGTGAAGACCCGAATTTTTTTGTCCATGCCTTTCAATAAGAAATCGATGTATGCGCCTTCACTTCGGCCTACCCAATCGCGCTGCCGCTTCAACACCTTTTCAGGCCAATTGGCTTCTATTTGTTTAATGTCCTCGACCAGCTGTTCGGCATATTTGGTGGTGCCCAGGAACCACTGTTCCAGATCTCGTTTCTCTACGGTGGCGCCGCAACGCCAGCAGATGCCGCCTGACGACTGCTCATTAGAAAGCACCGTGCCTTCGTTGGGACACCAGTTGACGGGCGACAGCCTTTTGTAAGCCAGTCCGCGCTCATACATTTTCAGAAAGAACCATTGATCCCACTTGTAGTAATCCGCACGGTGCGCAGCAATCTCACGTGTCCAGTCGTAGCTGATCCCCAGGCGTTTGAGTTGCCCACGCATGTGGCTGATGTTTTCTTCAGTCCAGTCGCGCGGATTGATCCCACGTTTTATTGCGGCCTGTTCAGCGGGTTGGCCAAAGCTGTCCCACCCGATCGGATGCAGAACATTGAATCCCTGTAAACGTTTGTACCAGGCCAACGCGTCACCAATCGAGTAGTTGCGCACGTGGCCCATGTGAAGAAAACCTGATGGATACGGCAACATCTCCAGGCAATAAAACTTGGGACGCGGATCTTTCGAATGCGCCTCAAACGCCTGGGTTTGCGCCCAAACTTTCTGCCACTTTTTCTCTATGCTTTCGGGAAAATATTTTTCGTCCATGTCCGTTCTTCCTGCCTCTTAAGCGGTCTACGTTAACTGCGCTCTATCGGAATTACGCGCTCGGGGAGCCTGAGCCGCGACGTCCAACTATTCAGTTTTTGGGTAGAGATTCGCCGCCTCGCTAATCCGCGCTAGAAAGCGCAGCGCAGAAGCGGCACCGCTAGAAGGAGTTTTGAGACTGGGTGAAAGTTCTTCATTGTTTCTGTTAGTCCAGCAACATCCTAACGTAGGGATTACGCGTTTGTCTAACACCTCGCACTTTTAAAACAGCACGCCGTTGTTTACAAACGATCGGAGCCTGGTCAAATTTTCGAGGTCTGCCCTCGGATCATCGTAGGGAGTCTCCAGAATAAACGCTGCGTGAGCCAGTTTGGGATGCTGGGCCACCCGGCGCAGCGCTTCTGTGCCAATGTATCCTTCCCCGATATGCCAATGACGATCGACACGGGAGTTGTAAACGGCGCGCGAATCGTTGAAATGGATGGCTCGCACATTCCGCGTCCGCACAGTACTTCCAAGCTTACTTATCAGCGCCTCCAAACCGTCTTCGTCGCGGATGTCGTAGCCGGCGGTAAAAGCATGGGCCGTGTCGAAGCAAACCCCGAGTGATAACTCCGGGCACGCATCCATGATTTGTCGAAGATGTTCAAACCGATGCCCGATACATTCGCCCTGACCCGCAGTGTTCTCCAGAAGAATTCGCAGCTTTCCCAAATTTAGACGGCGGCATGCGATTTTAATACTCTCGCTGCAAGTTCGTATGCCGTCAGCTTCACAGGCTCCCCGAGCACTGCCAGGATGAACGACCAGGTAATCGACGTCGAGTAAAAGCGCGCGTTCAATTTCTTCGCGAAAGGAAACACGTGATTTTTGCAGCATCAGGTCGTCGGCCGCGGCAAGATTAACAAGGTAGTTGCAATGGATCATGACCGGTTTCAGTTTAGTTAGCCGGCGTACTTTTTTGAATAATGAAACATCCGCGGCAGTAAGGGTCTTCGCTGCCCAGCCACGTGGATTGCGTGAAAATAGTTGTACGGTGTCACATCCGATCTCTTTGGCGACTATAAGTGCCTGGTGTAGACCACCTTTGATCGGGGCATGAAAACCGATACGGGGTCGCCGGGCGATGGGCTGTTTCGGTAGCCTTAACTTTCCTTCGGAACCTTGGCGGGGACTCAACATTTTGCGTGAACTCTTTCTTGACCTCTCGCTTCGTACTTTTATTAAGGCCCACAATCTGCAAAACGTTTAGCAAGGATCCGGCTGTTACTTTGTCTGAGTCACTTCCATAACGCGTAGCATATTGCCGCCCAGGATCTTGTCTATGTCACTTTCTGAATAGCCACGTCGCAATAGTTCTCGAGTCAAGTTTGGCAATTCGGCCACGGTCTCTAGATCGCTGAGCGTGGCCTGCACGCCGTCGAAATCCGATCCAATTCCAACGCTCTCAATTCCCACAAGCTTGACAATGTGATCCATGTGATCGACGAGTCGAGAGACTCCGACTGGGGGCAATCGCCGGGCAAACTCCTCTCGCCGGACGCGATCTCGGGCGATTTTCTTATGGACAGCGTCACGCTTCTCTTCGTCGGAAGCTCGCTGGACCAGCGGGGTGATTTCAGCATCAACTCCCTTCTTCTTTTCGCTCCACCCGGGTTCAAGGTGTTCCGGATAGAAGATGACATTGACAACGCCTCCTGTCCGGGCAAGTGCGCGAATCATCTCATCCGTCAGATTTCGGGGAACGTCAGCGATTGCGCGGCACCCGGAGTGGGTAGCGATCACCGGCTTCGTTGAAGTGTTTACAATGTCCCAGAAGGTCTTATCGGAAACGTGTGAAACATCAACCATCATGCCCAGGCGATTCATTTCCCGAACTACTTGTTTGCCGAATTCATTCAGACCTCGCGACTGGCCGACTGCGTCGCCCGAAGAGCCGGCCCAACTAGTGCTCACGCTCCAGGCCGGCGACATATAGCGCACCCCCATATTGTAATAGCGCTCTACGTTCTCTATATTTTCGTCAATAGCGTATCCGCCCTCCAAACCAGCCAGTGCGGCTAATTTTCCTTCAGCGACAATGCTGCGGATTTCACCCGCCGACCGGGCAAACTTCCAAATTGCGGGATAGCTTTGAGTCAATGCGTGAACCGCGGCGATTTGATCGTCAGCGCGTTTCATTGCCCCTTTTCCACCACCACCAAACAATTCCGGCTCCACCCAGATGGAAAAAAATTGCGCGTCAAGTCCACCCTCAAAAGCGCGCACGGAATCGAAATGTCCGTCCGACAAACGGACGGACAGATCCACATTTTCGTCAATGAGCCGCTGAGTAGTATCCGCATGCATGTCGATGGCAATTGCGCGTCTGTGGAGGGCGATTGGGTTGGTGGTGTCCTTTTCTATTTGCGTGGTCGGAGTGGGTGTTTCAGCTTTTTCTGTCATGCGGCAATCGACCGAGAAGATTGAAAGTGAGACCAGGCCCAGCAAAATCGGGCGGCGAACCAGGTCTCGCAGCGAATGCTTTCCGTACTTCACCGGAATGAGTGAAGAATTAACAATCTTAACTATTTGATGAATCACCTGGATGTTACTTTGCCGACCTTATTCAATCAAGCGCACCTTGCAAGCGAAAGTATAATTACTGTATTGTGCCGTGTTCCCAATGGCCCTGATACGCGCTCTTTCTGAAACGCGAACGGTTCATGTAGAATTGGTTTCGAAGAAACGTTTCAGCACACGACTTAAAGTTAGAGCCTCCTCGCCCATCCGTTCCCGAGATCGAGATTTCCCGAAGGGAGTAGAACAGCATGTTCTCAAAAGAAGGTAAAGCGAAAGATGTGGCAACTCAACGTATTTGCGACGTCGTCTGGCATGACGGCCAGTTCATAAAATGGAACGATGCCCGCGTGCACGTCATGTCTCACGTTCTTCATTATGGTTCCAGCATTTTTGAGGGTGTTCGCTGTTATGCAACCAAAAACGGGCCCGCGATCTTCCGCTTAAGAGAACACATTCAACGGTTCCTAAACTCAGCGAAAATCTATCGTATGGAGCATCGTTGGACTATGGACCAGCTGTGCGATGCATCGGTTGAATTAGTGCAACGCAGCGGGCTGGAACAGTGTTATATCCGGCCAATTCTCTTCCGCAGTTTGGATGAAGAGCGGCCGGCGTTTGGTGTTAACCCCTTTCCCAATCCACTTGCCTGCTACATTGGAGCGTGGGACTGGGGAAAGTATCTTGGCGACGAGGCCATTGAAAAAGGTGTCGATGTTTGCGTATCAACGTGGAATCGTCTGACGCCAAACTCAATGCCTGCCATGGCCAAGAGCGGCGCTAATTACATGAACTCTCAGTTAATCAAGATGGAGGCGTTGCTTAACGGTTTTGCCGAAGGCATCGCACTCGATGATCGTGGTTACGTTTCAGAGGGATCGGGTGAAAATATTTTTATGGTGAGTGGCGACGTGGTGTTGACTCCACCACTCTCTTCTTCGATTCTACCGGGCATTACACGGGACAGTGTGATTCAAATATGTCATGAGTTGGGAATCACTGTTAAGGAGCGCAGCATCCAGCGCGCGGCGCTTTATGTCGCCGATGAACTTTTCTTTTCAGGAACCGCCGCGGAGATAACTCCTATTCGATCCGTGGACCACATTACTGTCGGTTCCGGCGGCCGCGGGAGCATTACGGAAAAAATTCAGAAGGCTTTCTTTGATGTCACTAAGGGAGAAAGAAAAGCTCCCGGCGACTGGCTCACCTACGTTAGGACATCTAAAAGCGCACAACCTCCCAGCAACGGTCGGAGAGGAAAAACCTCGGAGCTAAGCTCTGCGAATCACACGGCAGAACCGGTTCTGAAGTTTCAAACAGCCGCAACAGCCACTGAATAGTTCACAGACTGCTTCAAAGAGCCTGGCAGCGAGTAACATTGCTCGCTGCTTTTTGTTTTGCCCATGCAAAACGTGACGAGAAAGGCCTAAATGTTGACGCTTCTCGTTATTAAAGGCTATTATCCCTCCAGAGTTGCCTGCTTATACATGGGGTAAACAGCCCGCAGTTGCGACGACCATCCTTTCCAACACGTTACAAACCAACCCCGATTTTCAGAGTTTTCCAAAGTTTCGAAAGGTTAATCCCCTTATGTCCCTCAGAATTGATGATCTGCTACGAGTTGCATGTGGCCACGGCGCTTCGGATTTGCACCTGAAGGTGGGTGCGTTTCCTGTCATGCGTATTGGGGGCGAATTACACCCGATAGCCGATGCTCCTCGGCTGAAACAGGAAGACACGCTTGATATGGCGTTCGCCATCATGTCCAACCGTCAGAAGCAGCGATTTAAAGAGGTGTCGGAAGTCGATATCGGTTACGGGGTCGCGGGTCTGGGACGGTTTCGCGCAAACATCTTTCAGCAACGCGGAACTGTAAGTATCGTGTTGCGCGTCATTCCGGATCAAACACGAAATACCTCGGAGCTGGGTTTGCCCCCGGTCATCGATCGCATCACCGAGGAACGTCGTGGATTGATCCTGGTAACCGGAGCTACTGGTTCAGGTAAATCAACCACCCTGGCCGCGATGATCGATCGAATAAACGCGCGCCGCAGCGGGCACATTGTAACCATCGAAGATCCAATTGAATTTCTTCATCGCGATAAACAATCTTTTGTCACGCAACGTGAAGTAGACGTCGATACGCGATCGTTCGCCGAAGCATTGCGGGGTGCCTTGAGACAGGATCCGGATGTAATCCTCGTAGGCGAGATGCGGGATTTCGAGACCATTGAAACAGCATTAACGGCCGCCGAAACGGGCCACCTGGTCCTATCCACCCTTCACACGCTGGATGCGACTGAGACAGTGATGCGCATCGTTTCTTCTTTTCCCTCGCATCAGCAGAAGTCTGTGCGCATCCAGCTGGCCGGTATCCTTAAGGCCGTTATATCAATGAGGCTCGTTCGTGCTGCTAAAGGCGCGGGTCGCGTGGCGGCTGTTGAAGTGATGGTCTCGACCGCTTTGATCCGCGATTACATAGTTAACGAAGAAAAATCCTCTTTGATTCGTGAGGCAATCGCGGCCGGCACATCACAATATGGCATGCAGACTTTCGATCAGTCGCTGTTTCATCTGGTGCAGTCGGGACTTATCTCAATGGAAGAAGCGTTGCATAACGCAAGCAACAGCGATGAGTTTAAGATGCGACTGTCCGGAATTCTTTCCGCTGATCAGGCAATGAATAGCATGCGGTCGGCACCCGCTACTACCTCAGCAGGTCCCGACAAACGCGATCAGGAAGATATTTTCGTGAAACACTAGACGCGAGTTGGGTTGTGGCGTGCTATTCCGACGGAGCTGTCTCAGTTAATGTAGAGAGAGGCGGTTGCGATAACCCAAACGCCTGGGGGTTCTCGCCAATAATCGCTGCAGCAAAAAAATTTGGTACGTACCAGGCGTTTTCATGTTGAAAGTTTTCATCAAGCTTGTTGCGATGAGCAAAAAGCGTCCAAAAATTTCTTTCGTAATTATCCGTTCCTCTTAGTTCCCTCAAAGTATTCCGTACCCACTCCGGGCCGCGGTTGTAGCTCAACAAAACCAGAGTGACGCTTTGGGAGTCGTCTCCGAGTTCAGCCATACGATCCGCGATGTAGTGAGCGGCAGCCGGCGTCATTTTCTTGACGTCACACATCTGCTCGGGCGTGACACCGTAATTCAGTGCGGTCTGTGGAAGAAATTGAAACAGACCTTTCGCACCAAAACCGTTTTCATAACACTCCCGATAATTTGATTCAATCACTGGCAGGTAAATGCCGATGATTATCGGCACCTTCCGCGCTGCAAATGAACGTGCAATCAAAGGGACGTAGGGAATGGCCCGTGCATAGACTGCCTCCAGTCGCTCTGCGCCGGGCCGGACCGATGTCTGAGTGTCTCGATCCACGTAACGATCAACGTAACTCTTGATGACGCCTATTGCTTCTTCGTTAAGCTTTACAGGTCCATCACCCATCATCATGGAAATCCGCTGCTCTTGTTCATTAACGAAGGCGAGTTTCTCGATTTCATTCATCTCCGCGTAAAGCTTTTTCGTCGACGCCTTAATTTCAGGCGAGGAAAGCAGGTTTGCGCGTGCTTGCGAACGCGAGCGGCGATAAAGGAAAGTTCCGAAGAGGGCGACGACCAACAACGCGACAAACAGGAGGGGCCACGAAACGCGTAGTCGAGGGACCGCCCGGATGGATTCAGTCAACCTTGAAAAAGCCGGCGCCGTTAGCTGAGCCGGATCTTTGAGTTGGCGTCTTACATTGTGCAAGTCGACCAGCAAGTCTGTTGCCGCCTGATATCGTTGAGTTTTGTTCTTTCTCAGGCACTTATTCAGAATCGGTTCTAAGAGCGCTGACGCGGGATCGACCTCACGAACTTCGGAAAGCGGCGGCGGCTCGCGCTCGAGAATGGAAACCATCGTATCAATCCGTGTATTGCCCTCAAACGGCGGGTGTTGGGCGAGCATTTCATAGACGACGACGCCGAAACTCCATATGTCGGTTCGCTCGTCTACCAAGAGTCCACGCGCCTGCTCGGGCGACATATAGCTGACAGTCCCCATTACAAGTCCAGCTTCTGTCTGCAACCTAACGTTGCTGTTGGTTCCGTGCGAATATTCCACAAACTCAGGTTCGAGCAATTTGGCGATACCGAAGTCCAGGATTTTCACCAGACCATCGGTCCGCCGCATAATATTTTCGGGTTTAATGTCGCGATGCACGATACCCGCCGCATGTGCGATACAAAGACCTGAAGCAACCTGCTCGGCGATGTCCAGCACTTCGCCGAGCGTTAGTTCTCGCCGCTCGATCAATTCGCGAATCGTCTGCCCGTCGATAAATTCCGTGGCAATGAAGCGAACGCCTTCCGATTCTCCGACTTCGTGGATGGTGAGAATGTTCGGATGGTTTAAAGCCGAAGCAGCTCGTGCTTCTCTTTGAAAGCGCCTCAAATGTTCATCGTCGACTCCGAAGTAAGCGGGCAGGATCTTAAGTGCCACCAAGCGATCAAGCCGGCCATCATGAGCGAGATAGACTTCACCCATTCCTCCGGCACCGAGCCGCTGAAGGATCTTATACGGACCGATGTCTCGGCCAATATTGTCCGCAAAGTTTGGCCCTACCAGGACGCGTGCATCTTCGGCCATTGCGGGTCGCTCCATGAATTCGTCAGCTTCTTCGTAGGCTCTTACTAGTGAGGCGGCTTCCAATTTTAGTTCATCATCTCCGGCGCATTCCTCTTCAACGAATGAGGCGCGGTCCTGCGGCCGACGATCAAGCGCGCCATGCAATACTTCCTCAATCTGTTGCCATCGCTCAGGAGTCATCTTGTGAGAGGCTGAGGGGTAGGGGATGAATCAAAATCAGCAATACAATGCGACGGAATTTCATCCTTCATCCCACACCTTTCATCCTTCTATATAGCCAGGCCTTAGCGGCGCGCCAATCTCGCCTGACGGTCATGAGAGATACGCCCAAAATCTCTGCGGTCTCTTCCTGGCTTAAGCCGCCAAAATACCGAAGCTCGACAACGCGACCTTTTCGTGGGTCGAGTGCAGCCAGTTCTTTCAAGGCCTCCTCTAGAGCTATTAGCTCCGCCGCCCGAGGTTGCGACATGAGAAGAGATTCGTCCAGAGGAACCTGATGAGCTTCGGTTCCCCCGCGCTTTACGTAATTTCTGCGCCGCGCATGATCAATTAGAATGTGACGCATCACTTGAGCAGTGACGGCAAAAAAGTGCGCTCGGTTTTGCCACTCGATCTTTTGCTGTGCTGCCATGCGGAGATAAGCCTCATTTACGAGTGCAGTGGTTTGTAACGTGTGGCCCTCGCGCTCGCTCTGCATATAACGATGTGCTATCCGCCGAATCTCGTCGTAGACCATGGGTACCAGCCTGTCGAGCGCCGCTGTGTCTCCCTGTCGCCACTCCATCAAGAGTCCCGTTAGATCGTCAGCCGAAAGCGTCGTCATAAGTCGCTGATTCTAACATTTTTAGAACTGTTTTAAGTGACTGGTCACTCAATTGACTCGTTGAAAAACCCTTCGGTGCGCCGCGCGAATTATTTTTTGGCCATATGAACACTTTGGCTCCAATTTCTCGCTTATCAGATGGACGGAATTTCTTTTGGAAGAGGTTTCTTTATTTCAAACTGAGGACAACAAAATGAAACTACAGAAAATGGTTCTACTACTGCCAACCCTTGCACTTTCATTAATCAGTTTTATGGCTGAAAGCCAGGCCCAATCAACAGCAGGAAAGGTCTACCAGCAGATGACCCAGGACGAGCGAATAACTTTTGTTTCCGAAAACGCCCAGCGCGTCGCACGCGAGATTTCGGGAAGGGAGTACACGTTTACCCCTGATTTTATAGCTGACATCCAGCAGGCACTTAATCATTACACCAGACGAATCGGCAATAATGGTGGTGATCGACTATGGAAGGGCGATACGCGGGTGGTTTTAGAGAGGGGACGCGTTCAGGCCCCAACGCTGATAACTGTCTTTAAGGCGCACAACGTCTCTCCCCTGATCGGTCTTTATATCCCATGGATCGAATCCGAATACGTAAACATTCAGACACCAAATTCGGTAGGAGCCCTCGGAATGTTTCAATTTCTTCCGAAAACTGGGGAGCGCTTTGGGCTCTCGCCGCAGGATTTACTGGACGTTGAAAAGTCTGCCGGTGCCGCGGCGCGTTACATAACTGAAAGTCTTGAACAATTCAAAGACGATCCAATGAAAGAGGCACTGGCGTTGCTTGCGTACAATCGTGGTAACCAAAAAACAGCGCGGGACCTCAAATTTCTAATCAACGGACAGAACAGGCAATGTAGTATTTGCGCATTGACCGCCGACCGAAGCAAACTGGATGAAACGTTTCGATCCGAAAACG
Organism: Pyrinomonadaceae bacterium; assembly: GCA_046262135.1. Taxonomy (GTDB): domain Bacteria; phylum Acidobacteriota; class Blastocatellia; order Pyrinomonadales; family Pyrinomonadaceae; genus PSRF01. The sequence continues at coordinate 57,561 of JBHENH010000003.1, read as the reverse complement.
TTTTCTACGTGCCACGATTTTTTGCTGCCGCCATCATTGGTGAGAATCCTCAGGCTTTCGGCTTGGGCATGTCACCGCTTTCGACGCATTAGCTAATCAGTTAACGCGTGTGCGCCGCATTACACGTACTCCGGCGCGCCAGTCTTCGTTGATGTCGAAGCGATAGATTTCGATGTCAGCGGCGATTGAGCGCGCCAGCGCGTTAAAGGACGGGTGAACCCTCAACGTCGGGGCGACCAGATACACCAGTGGCGGGTCGTCTTTGATTTTCCGATTGCCGAAAAGTTTTGCGCGCGAGATATGGCCCCGACGCCGGTGCGCCTCAACGCGTTGCCAATAGTCGGCACCCTGTAACACATGTTCCCGAGCCTCTGAAACTTTTAGTTCGATAACCACCAGGCGCCCATCACGCCGCAAAGCCAAAAGGTCTATGGGACGCCCTCCGACCACACCAGTTCGAGATGTTCTGAACTGCGCATGCAATGGCGCGATGATTAAACCAGGATCGAGCTTTGTAATGTCCCGTCGCATTAATGCCTCCAGCCAGGCTTCGGCCGCACCACGGTACAGCGCGTGACGGTGATCTGACGCACCGGCTGACCGGTATAACTTCAAATCGGTTAGGAGATTGATCCACTCATTCTCAGTTTTCCTTTCGAGCAGACACCGCCGCAAACCTTCAATTCCGAACCAAACGCGCTCAGTACCCATCAATTCGCGCACACGCGCGAACGGCAGACCGAAGTATCGTAGCGTTTCGCCATACCGCACGTTTACGACATCGATTGCGTCGGGAGCAAGGTCAACCAACTTCTTTGTGATTTCGCTGGCGGGTTTAGCGACGGTTCGCGGAAACCGCCCCAGTCTTCTGTTCCAGAGCTCTTCGCGCGGAGGAACGTATACGTGCTTTAGTTCTGTTAATTGTTGGTCTGCCTCGTAGACAGCGATGACGTCCCTGAGACTAGGCCGCAATAAAACGATGCGCTGAATCGTAGGCTTCACCAGATCGGTTTCTACGATCAGCCAAAGGTGTTGGATGTAGGGAGATCTCACGCGCTCGCTTGTTCGCTTAAACCAGATTAGCGCTGCAGATAGAAAGGCATCTGCATCGCTCGGCTTACTTGAGACAACCGATCCTGTTATTGCTATACGCTGATGTTTTTGCCGTAGGAGAATCCGAGCGTAACGACCCGGTTGTCCGCGACGCGCGCCGGGACTCAATGAACAGCGCTCAAGTTTTGCCCCCACCTGAACAGAGCAAACAAGACGTCCCAGTTGATCGCACCGCAGCTGTCTGGCGACCTTCACGGTCAGTGCTATCGCACGTGCGGAAGCGCGCGGCACGAGTTCGATTACCGGCCTTTCAGCGCCCAGTTTGCGCGAGGCCCACAGTATTAGTTTTTCGTATGTCCACTCCCAGGCAAAGATCCGCCAGGAGCGAGTTCCTTTTTCGGTCCAGCAAGTTAACACTAACCGCCCATGGGCCACGCGGACGTCTAACTCGGTCCTGCTCAATGGTTGAGAATCTCGACTGCTCAACGTCATAAACCATTCCGGGTAGGTCGCGAGGAGCTCTGCGATCCTTATCCTGCCGGCTTGGACCTGATCGGGTGTACTAAGGCGTTCGCTCATCGTGTGAGCAGATCGTGATCTGAAAGCTCAGCGGAGAATTTGAGGACGAAGCGGATCGATAGGCCGGAACCCTCCGGACCTTGAGCGGCGGCGACCATCGGGAGGGTAGTGTGCTAAGGACATTACCCATCAGGAGCGGTTGTTTCATTCATACTTCTACCGTGTGCTACCATTTTTAGTCAATCAATTTCCCCATAAGTAGCCCGTTAACGTACCAGCAATGAAAAACGTCTTCCTAACAGCAGGTGTGCGCACCCCTATCGGCCGGTTTGGAGGGACGCTGGCTTCATGGAGCGCTGCGGATCTGGGTGTAGCCGCAGCAACGGGGTCACTTAAACGCGCGCATCTTCAACCAGACGAGGTGCAGCAATCGATCTGGGGTTGCGCTCGACAGGCTGGTGGTGGTCCAAATGTTGCCCGCCAGATTACCTACCGGGCAGGCGTCCCTGAAACGGTCCCTGCCTTTACGGTTAACCAAGCCTGCGGTTCCGGTCTACAGGCAATCATCCTGGCGGCGCAACAGATCATGCTTGGCCGCGCGGAAGTTGTACTTGCCGGGGGCACGGAGAGTATGTCGCGAGTTCCGTTCTTTGCAGAGGGGGGGCGATGGGGAATGCGCATGGGGAACTCGGAATTAGTGGATGGAATGTTTCGTGATGGATTTAACGACCCGTTGTCAGGGTTGGTGATGGGTGAGACTGCGGAAAACCTGGCGTCTCAGTATGGAATTACCCGTGATGAACAGGACGAGTACGCTTTGGGTTCGCAGCTGCGTGCGCAGGCAGCGGCGGAGGCCGGGCGTTTCGATGAAGAAATCGTCCCATTGGAAGTTAGAGGTCGCAAAGGCGAAACTCTTAAATTCGCTCGCGATGAACATGGCCGGGCAGGCACAACCAAA
>JBHENH010000003.1:48972-55007 GCA_046262135.1 Pyrinomonadaceae bacterium | reverse complement strand
GCCGTGGTCGTTGGCGTCGAGGCGATCTCGCCGCTGATCGTGCCCGTCTTTCGAGGTAAGGAGCCGCGAAAGGTCCGCATGCGCGACAAGCTGGCGGTCTACGCCTTCGGCGACGGCGCGGCCGCGATGGTCGTTATGAGCGAAGCAGCATTGAAACAATCGGCCGCTAAGGCGCAGGTGAGAATAGTTGATTACGAGGTTACCGGGGTGCTTCCTGAGATCATGGGGATCGGTCCGGTGCCCGCAGTGCGTGCCGTACTGGACAGGCAAGGATTGACCCTGGCGGATATCGACCTTATCGAGCTCAATGAGGCGTTTGCCGCACAGGTCATCGCATGTGATCGCGAACTCCGCTTTGATTCCCAACGACTCAACGTAAACGGTGGCGCAATCGCACTGGGCCATCCAATCGGTTGCACGGGAGTTCGTATCACCACAGCGCTAATGCATGAGATGGGTAGGCGGGGATCAAAGTTGGGCATCTCGACTCTTTGCGTTAGCGGAGGTATGGGAATCGCACTGCTTATAGAAAGCGTGTAATCCCCGCATTAATCAGTTTCGGGTTTCGAATTGGAACCTATGGGTCATTTAGAAGCAGTCACAGGCCAACCGGGGACGTGCGCACGGCATCGGAACAACCCGGCTTCGGAGTCGGTAGCCATTCATATTCAGGGGATTCGCCGGCCGACGTTGCGAGCTCGCTTTCATGGAAGCTCAATTCTCCGGCCCATACATCCCAGTGATTTGCAGATGACGAGAGGTATATCGTGAATAAAAGAATTGGTGAAGTATTCGTTCTTGCAATGACATTTGTTGTCGCCTTGTCAGCAACAAGCTTCGCGCAGCGAAGCCGGAAAACGACAGTCGCAACTGCAGTTCCCTCCCTGTTGTCGTCGCTTCCGCCATCAGACGCCGTGGCCCTGATTAATGTAAGGCGGGTCATTGATGAAGCCTTGCCTAAAATTCTAGCTGAGAATCCGGCCAAACTAACGGAAGTCCAGGCGGAGCTAGCGCGGTTCAAAGTGCAAACAGGCCTCGATCCTCAGTCGTTCGATCAGATTGCGCTGGGGCTAACTTACAACTTTCCGTCCGAGGGCATCACCAAAATTACAACGGTGGCAATTGCAAAGGGCAGTTTTAACGCCGGCGCAATCGTGGCTGCAGGAAGGATTGCGGGGGGTAAATATGTTGAGCAAAGGTATCAGGGGAAAACGATTTATGTTTTTACCCTGGACCGTCAAATAAAACTATTGGGTTTATGGGACTTGAAGGTAAGGGATCTAGCGGTCGCAGCGTTAGATGGTAATACTCTTGCTTTGGGCGAGCCGGGTAGTGTGCGCGGTGTGATTGACGCAAACAGAACTAGAAAGCGGCCTAATCCTGAGTTAATAGCTTTGGCAAGTCGTGATCCGAATGCGGTGGTTGGGTTTGGAGGAAACCTTTCCGAAGCGCTGATGCAAAACCTGCGGATTAGTAACGATGGTATAGCCCGTGAGCTAACGGCGGTCCGTCAGATTTACGGTACTCTTGGGATGACAAACGCCGATCTCGAGTTGATGGTTGCGGCTCGTACTGTGGATGCAGATTCGGCGAAGAATCTTGGTGATACAGCGGAGGGATTGAAACAGTTTGGCGCCTTGTTTATTAACCGGCTATCGGCGGCTAAAGGCGTCTTGGCCCGCAGCGCTCTAAACAATTTAAAAATTACAACGCAGGGTAACGAACTTCAGATCCGAACCGCCGTGGCGCACTCGCAAGTCGCTCCTTTAATGCGTGGTAATTAGCGAGTAGTCCCTGTGTGTAACCATGTGAGCGCGTCCGCCCCCGTGTTCTATTTGGTTGGAAAAGGTAATTGCGGACGGGGTGCCGGCGCGACCTCCGGTTCGTCTTCCTCCATCCGGGCCAACACGTCCTGATAGATCTTTATTTTTCCGCTCTGTTTCATACGTTGCTGAACAGCGGCAACGTAGTCTTCATAGAGTTGATTTTGCTTTGTACTAAGCAACGACTGCGTTAACTGTTGCCTCTGCTTTGCATATTCAGCCAGATCGGCTTCCACGCGAGTGGTCACACCCAAAACTACCCACCCCTCACCCACTTTCACGGCGCTCTTCGTTATTTCTCCCGGTTTGAGCGCATAAATCGCCTCATCAAGCGCCGGACTGGTTCCAGCCTTTCCCAACGTTGAACCGAGCTTGTAATCTTTCTCGGTCTCCACTTCAAACCCAAACTTCCCGGCAACTGACTTGATATCCACAGGACTAGCGAGGGCAGACGCAACTTCGGCAGCTTTTTGATTCAACTGCTCCTTCGCGCGCTGGTTTTTCAAGGATTCGGCAATTTGCGTCTTAACCTCTTCAAAGTCAGGGACGCGTGGATCCTTCTTTTCAACAAGCATAGGGATTGCGAAGCCACCTTTAACGCCCGTTCTCTCACCTACATCCCCACCGTTGTTCAGAGGTTCAAGAGCGGCCTCAAATTGTTGGCTGCTTCCTATATTGGGAACGTCGTCGCCCAGCTTTACAAACGGTGTCTCTTTAACCATCTCCGCGGCTGACATATTTGCATCGCCCGCTAGTTCCTCGGCGACTTTCTGCGGGTCTTTCGTCTCTTTCAACCGATTTTGAACACGCTCCGCGAGTTTGGCGGCCGCTGCGTACCCCTTGCGATTGCGTAAGGAGGCCAGCAGTTCCGGCTTTGCGTCTTCGAAGGTTTTTGGCACCTCGGATCCGCGGCGCAGGATGTACCAGTTCCCTGCGTACCGGATGGGGATGTCGAAGATCTGACCTTCCGTCATGTCTATGGCTCGATCATAAAGTCCGTCAGCTTTATTCGGATTGACCTTTATTGGCCGCGGCACGTAGCCACCGTTTTTGGCTGACGCGGGGTCTTCTGAATTACCGCGCGCAAGATCGGCGAAAACCTTCTCCGCTGTTTCAGGACTTGCCGCCTGAGCTTTAGCTAATAGATCCTTGGCCTTCTGTTCGACCTGTGCATCCAGATCTTTTCGAGCCACCTTCAACAGTATTTGCTGCACTTTTACGCCAGCCCGCTTATTCTCAGGCGTCAGTTTGTTAAACTCGTCGCGGAGATCCTTGTCGGTAATCGGAAGCTTTTCACCGGCTTTAGCCTGATCGATATACACGTAGCGAATCTTTTTTTGAGGTTCGAGAATGCGGTAATCAGTTTTATGTTGCTCGTAATAACTCTTGAGCTCGTCGTCTGAAACCTGCATTTTGCCAGCGAGTTTGTCAGCCGTCAGAACTGCGTACGTGACATCGAAGGTTGTATTTTTACGTTTATAATCCTCTTGAACTTCTGCGTCGGAAACCTTTACTGCGGCTGTTACAAAAGCTTTTAGTTTGTCCTGCGCGATTTCGTCTCCAACGTTCCGTTCGAAGGTTTCCAGATCACCATAACGAGACGCAACAGACTGCTTGTAGCGTTCGAGCCCAACGAATTGGCCGGATGCATCTGTAAATTGTTTGCGAATTTTTTCTGCAACTTCTTCTTTGCTGGCCGATAGGCCCAGTCGCTCCGCTTCCTGAGCAACCACGCGATCTCGAATCAAGCCCTCAACGAAACGTTTGTTGCCGCCCAGCTGTGCCAGGCTAATTCTGCCACCAAACATTTGTTGATAGTTTTCCTTGAGTTGAGCTACGGCAGCCACCGTGATGTCCTCACCGCCAACCCTCGCCACCACTTGCGTATTTTTGCTCGGCTCGACGTAATTTGTGCGACCGGGTGCATAGAAGACAATGAGACTAACTGCCATTAATACTGCGAATCCGATGATGATGATGCTGCGGGTGCGTTCCAGCCGCCCTAATTGTTTGAGCATTATTCTTACCTTTCCAGCAAATGGCGGATTGTAAAGGACGCGTGGCTACACTGCAACAACCGCTATTGCAAGCGCGTCGAATATACCAGTCGAATGCACACACCACTTAATTGGATAAAAATATTATGGACCGTACTGATGTGAATGGAGACCTGACAGTGACTCTTAACAATGTTATCGTTAACTCACCTGAATGAACTCGATGGGCAGCTCCACAGGACTTTGGATTGGCTTTTCCCTCTTCATCCTCTTGATGCTGAGTCTGGATCTCGGCCTTTTCAACCGCAAAGCACACTTAATTAAATACCGCGAAGCCGCTATCTGGAGTGGCGTATGGGTCACACTGGCTAGCATCTTTGCAGGCATCGTCTTCTGGTACCAGGGTACTAATAGAGGTCTGGAATTTGTTACGGGGTATCTGATCGAACTCTCACTGTCGGTCGACAACCTGTTTGTATTCCTGCTCATATTTTCCTACTTCAAGGTTCCGGCGAGATATCAACATCGCGTCCTTTTTTGGGGAGTGCTTGGAGCGCTGGTGATGCGCCTGACAATGATCTTCGTGGGCGCCGCCTTAATAAATCGTTTCCACTGGATCATCTATATCTTCGGCGGTTTCCTTGTGTACACAGGTCTCAGGATGTTTGCTCAGGAAGACACTAACATCCAACCCGAGGAGAACGCCGTCGTTCGTTTAGTAACACGCTATATCCCGCTAACACATCAATACGACGAGCAAAGATTCTTTACGAGGGTGGATGGACGGTTAACTGGGACGCTCTTGCTTCTGGTGCTAGTCATCGTTGAAGTCGCTGATCTTGTTTTTGCAGTTGATTCGATTCCGGCGATCTTTGCCATCACCACGAACACCTTTATCGTTTACACCTCAAATGTTTTCGCGATCCTGGGGCTGCGCTCGATGTACTTTTTGTTAGCCGGAGTCGTCGAGAAGTTTCACTATCTCAAGATCGGATTGGCCATCGTCCTTACCTTCATTGGCACGAAGATGTTAGTCGTTGCAATCGGAGTGGTTATTCCTATCTGGTTCTCCCTCGTTTTTGTTGCCGCAGTCCTCCTCATTGCGGTGATAGCATCACTAGTCTGGGCCAAAAATGCCCAGCTCGACATTGAGGTTGACCTGCCCGACGATTTTGACTCGCCTTTCGAAGAGGATGACCAGGAGAAGTAGCTAATTAGCCTAGCGATCTGTGGTAGCTGTCAGATTCAGACCGGAATTGGAAGCACACAGCTGAAACCCGTCCAAAACCGTAAACAATTGGCTCGAACAACCTTGAACGTCCTGTTGATACTATGTTAAATTCGATTCGGCTGTAAGCTGTTTGTAGTGCCTTTAGCTGCGCCGGCCCAGGATTCCTGGTTAAAATCCGAAACATTCACGCCCCTCGTATTTCATCCAGTTCCTCTCTGGATCGACCGATTCAACAAACGACCAAGCAACTCGCGTTCGCACTTGCCCCTCACTCTAAGAAATTAAAAAGCATGAGCACAAAATCGCCTCGAATAGTTTTCGATTGGTGGGTAGTAGAAAAGCGGACTATCTACCTTTTAATCAGTCTCACCATCCTTTGTGGAGTGGGCGGTGCGTCCGCTCTGTATGTCTGGAAGTATGGCAACCCCTTTAAGAACGTTGGCGCCGGAACTAAAGCGCCGTCAGGCGCCAGGTTTATTTCTTTCGAGGGTGAAGTGCGCGTCATTCGCGCGGCCACGCGCGAGACCATTAATCCCGCCAGTGATACACAACTTTATCCGGGCGACACTGTGCAGACACAAGCAAGCGGACGCGCGCGTGTGTCCATGGCCGACGGATCCACGCTGGTCATCCGTCCTAACAGCACAATTATCGTTCGAGACAATGCGAGCGGCGGCGATGGTAAAAAGACCAACGTGCATGTAGTAGTCGACAGTGGACAGATGTACGTGCGGACCGAACAACAGCCGGAAGGCACAAACAACGTCGTAGAAACTCCTAAGACGAAAAACAAAATCGGCGGACAAACGGGAGTGAGTTTTGGTGTTAACGCCGAAGGTACAGAAGATATTCGGGTGAACGTAGGCGCGGTGGAGACATCAAACCGGACGGGCGAGAAAACTACGTTACATGGCGGAGAGTATGTCTACGTGAATCCATCAGGAACAATCTCGCGACCGCAAAAGCTTTTGGATGTTCCACAGC
>JBHENH010000003.1:14247-48962 GCA_046262135.1 Pyrinomonadaceae bacterium | reverse complement strand
TTCCACAGCCGTCTGAACCTCGCGATCTTGAAAAAGTTTTCATTGGTGGGAATGGTGCGGCCAGCATCTCATTAAAATGGATCCGACCCCAATCCGGCACCGCCACTTTCTATAGAGTCGAAGTGGCGACATCTCCGTTCTTCGTTGCGGACGGAAAAGTTTTCGAGCGTGATCAGCTCGCGTCGACCGAGTTTACTGCCAGCGATCTTCGGCCGGGCGTTTACTTTTGGCGCGTTCGGGCCACTGCCGCAACGGGACAAATGAGTGACTGGAGCGAACCCAAGAAGTTTATTATTACCACCCGCGGCACGGGCTCGCGTGTTCCGGTTTCGAATCTGGTCGCGGAACTTCTGGGGGGCAGCGTTTACCTTATTCGCGGTCGCTCGGACCCCGGTACAACCATTCGGGTTGCCGGACGCGAGACGCTGGTGCCGAGCGAAGGTACCTTCCAACTTCAAATTACCGCGCCGGGCGGAAAGGGAGATATCGCGTTGGACGCGATAGACCCTCAAGGTAACAACACCCAGTATCGCGTCTCACTTTCTGCTCGCCCTGGTCGCGGTAAAGGCTGATTGAGATTCTTCTGTCTTTTATGTCGAGGCACGTCATACTTTTAACAGACGCTCACGAGGCGCCCGCCTACGAGCTAATTGAAGCGCTACGCCTGGCCGGCGTGCGAACTTTCATTGAGGGACTCCGCGAGGCAGAGGTAGAAGCAACCGTGAGTCGGCGGGAGAGCGCGAACCCCGGCGAACAATCGGATGAGCTGCCGGTGGCTGTTCTTTATGAGGTCGTTGCCGGAGCGGACATGGTCGAGCTACACGGTGCGATTGAACATGCGACAGCTTCATGGCCCGGCACACCCTTGATTGCCTGTCGACGGCAACAAAGCGCCTACCATGGATTAAGCGTTCGAAGTCTCGATGGCGGCACACTAAAGCGACTAGGCTTTCGCGCAATCGCGGACAAAGCAGCACAGTTACCCGCTATTCTTCGGGAAGTCGAGGCGCAGGGTGCAACTGGCGAGTTGAGTTTGCCCGATATCGTTAGACCGGAAACCAGCACTGAGTCTTTCGACCTTCCTCCGCGGATGAAATCGACCAGCCTTCGTGCGGCATTCGATCTAGTTTCGTCTTTGCATTTCATCGTGGATCAGAATAGTGCCGCACACACGGCGCTGGCTAAACTCACTCCGCTCGTTAGCGCCGATCGCTGGACCATATACCTGGTGACCGATGCCAAAGGATCTGATGCCAGTGTTCTGGAATCGATTGCTGTTCTAAAGCCCGCAGAAGAAGTTGTTGGAGATCCGACGGATGATTGGCGCCGGCTGCTATTGGGGTCGGGTGATGTACTGCCGGGTTCGGAGTCGAAGGCCGCGAAGCTCGCATCCGCGGGAATGGGGACAACTCGGAAAAAGGAGCGAGGCCAGTACACTATTGCTGTTCCGCTCATTTGTGGTGACAGAGTTCTCGGCGTGCTTGAAGGTATTCGTCAACGACATTTCTTTAAGACGTCCGAGGTTGCTATCCTCGACGCGCTTTCATCGCCAATCGCATCTGCTCTCGCCAACGCGGTACGAATTGGGGAAGCGGAGAGGCTTTCACAGACCGATGACCTCACAAAACTTCACAATGCCCGCTACCTTCGCCAATTTCTTTTAAATGAGATTCGGAGAGCGCGTCGCTACGGTTCGAGCGTTGCGGCACTGTTTTTGGATCTTGATGATTTCAAGCGAATAAACGACGGTAACGGTCATCTGGTGGGCTCTCACGTCCTCATGGAAATGGCGGCCGTTATCTTATCCTCTATCCGCGATACCGACGCTGTGGCCCGGTATGGAGGAGACGAGTTTGTTATTGTTCTGCCGGACACTGGAGTTGAACTTGCGGCCGCTGTCGCCGAGCGTATACGGGACAAAATCTCACGCCACCAGTTCCACGGTGGCAGGAATCTAAAGCTTTCCTTAACTGCGAGTTTCGGAGTTGCGGCTTTCCCTGAGCACGCGCCCTCGCCGCAACAGCTAATTGCCTGCGCTGACACGGCCATGTACGAAGCGAAAGCTGCAAACAAAAACTGCGTTCGCTTTTCTACAGTAGCTGATCAGGACCCTCGGGGTAGGAACGACGTAGCTATCGCACCCGAACTGCTGGAAGCAGAAGACGGAAAACCTTTTTCGTGATAGCGCAAAGATCCAAGATCAGTGTATCTTGTAGTAGTTGGAATGGCTTAAGCTGAACGAGCAGTTGGCGACTGGTAAGCATGCTCCGGCAGATTTCTTGATTAAGTGCTAAAAACGCGTCCGCGAAATTCACTCTTACCGTCAGGGCCGGCAACGGTCCACCCCCCGCTGATTCTCATTTTCACAGTTAAGGGAAGAGACTAACTAAATGGCTTTCAAATCGATTTTTAGCCTGTTTTCTAGTGATCTTGCTATAGATCTGGGAACAGCGAACACGCTCGTCTACGCGAAAGGGCGAGGCATTGTCGTTTCAGAGCCGTCCATTGTTGCCATTAATAAAGTAACTAATCAGGTTGAAGCAGTGGGACGTGATGCCAAAGACATGTTGGGCCGAACTCCCGGCAATATCGTCGCGATTCGGCCCATGAAAGATGGCGTCATCGCAAACTTCGAAGTTACTGAAAAGATGCTCCAACACTTCATCCGCAAGGCCCACAACGGAAAAACGTGGGTCAGTCCTCGGGTCGTGATTGGAATACCTTCAGAGATTACACAAGTTGAGCGACGGGCTGTTGAAGATTCTGCGTATCGCGCCAAAGCTTCAGAGGTTTATCTGGTTGAGGAAGCGATGGCGGCAGCCATCGGGGCCGGCCTCCCTATCACCGAACCACACGGCAATATGGTTGTTGATATCGGTGGCGGAACAACGGACATCGCAGTTATCAGTTTAAGCGGCATCGTTTACTCCAGGGCGGTGCGCGTGGCAGGCAATGAGATGGATGAAGCAATTATTTCTTATATCAAGAGAAAATATAATCTTTTGATCGGGGAAAGGACCGCGGAGGCCATAAAAATTGAACTAGGCTCTGCCTATCCTCTGGAGGAGCCATTGTCTTATGAAGTTCGAGGTCGGAACCTGATCGAAGGAATACCTAAAACAATTACGATGACGGATGAAGAAGTCCGCGAAGCACTAGCTGACTCGGTATCGACAATTATTAATGCAGTGCGAGTCGCCCTGGAGAGAACTCCGCCTGAACTTTCCGCTGACATCGTTGAACGGGGGATCGTTTTAACGGGCGGCGGCGCGTTACTCAAGAACCTTGATAAGCGTCTCTCAATTGAAACCGGATTGCCGGTCTCGCTGGCCGACGATCCGCTCGCGTCGGTTGTGCTCGGCACGGGCAAAATGCTTTCGGACTTTGATCTGCTTAAGCGAGTGAAATGGGAAAATACAATGACCAGCGGGATGTAGAGGAACGCCAGGGGCGTAGTTTTTTGTTTTCAGGATTTGGACGCAGTACTTTGAACTTGGAGTCTTACTGAATGGCCGCCATTCGCACCCAACGAGAAATTCGCCAGCGCGCGCCTATTTGGCTGGTCGTTCTTCTGCTAACGAACCTCGTAATTATGGCAGTTGATGCGCGCGACAATGGAACTAAGCAACGCCTGGTAAGAGTTTGGGTGCAAGCTGTTGCTGCGCCGGCGCAGAGCATATCTACGAAAGCAAGTGGCGCCGGAACAAGTCTATTCGGCCAAATCGTAAACTTCCGCAGCACCGCAACTGAAAACGAACGATTGAAGCAGCAACTTTCGCAGGCCGAACTTGAATTGAAAAATGCGCACCAGACTTGGGTCGAGAACGAGCGGCTTAAGGGTTTGCTAAACCTAAAGGAACAAACGGGGTATAACCAGGTGGCCGCACGTGTTATCGCGCGTGACTCTTCTGTCTGGTTCAACACCATTACTATTAATAGAGGCAGTTCTAACGGTATCGCTCTGAATATGCCGGTGGTAACCGCAGGTGGAATAGTGGGCCGAGTGATCGCTGCAAGCCCATGGACGGCCCAGGTGATGATGGTGACCGATGAAAAAGCTGCGGCTGGAGCCATCGTTGGAGAGTTGAGTGGATCGGGAGCGCTAGGCTCGGTAAGAGGGTTGGGTGAAAGTGGTCTAATTGAAATGCGCTACGTTTCCGGCCTGCAGAAAGTGGAAGTTGGCGATTATATTTTGACGACCGGACAGGACGGGATTTATCCGCCGGGTTTGAACGTGGGTGAAGTAGTACAGGTAAAACATGGTACGGCCACGCAGCCTCATCAGATCTTTATTAAGCCTGGAGCAAAGCTGGACCAACTGGAAGAGGTGGTGGTGCTGCTTTACCATCCGCCGCAGCGACCGACCCCCGATCAGACCCTGCCAAACGTAGACAAGGTGAAAAAGTGATTGTAGGGCTCGTAAAGTGATCAGACAGTAACTGTCCTTCTACTTAACGCCCCTTGTTACTTGTTACTGTTCACGATGCCTCAGCTTAAGATTGCGGCCGTTCTAGTAGTCGCCATAATCCTCCAATTGTCGTTAAGGGCTGTTTGGTCGCCTCTCTCCTTTATTGACTTTCCCCTTGTGGTCGTTGTTTATATCGCCTTACAGCGCCACGCCTGGCAGGCACTGATTGTTGGAACCATTGCCGGGCTTGCCATCGACGCCGCGGGCGGAGGGGTGATCGGCGCGGGTGGCTTTTCCAAGACGTTAACTGCATACATGATTTACTTTGCCGCTACGCGCGTGAACCTCGAAAACACGTTGTTACGAATACCAGTGGTGGCCGCTGCTACTCTCCTCGACTCCGCCATATACGTGTTTTGGAACCGGTCCATGGGTTATACCCCCAGCGTACCCTTTGTCCAAACCATGTCATACCGTCTGATAGGAACAACCATCGCAGGAACATTTGTTTTGTATTTGCTCGATTCAGTGTTTACGGAACGTGCTCGCCAACGCCGTTCCTTTGCTTCGCGCCGCAAAGGCGCGCGACGAGGAAGCAGTCCGCTTAAAAGAAGATGAAATTCGAAGATACCTCGCAAAACCTTCGCGGCAGATTGTGGATAGTTCAGAGTGCCGTCTTTTTTCTGCTTGCGCTCCTGGGCGTAAGACTCTACTACCTCCAACTTGTCCGCGGGCAGTACTACGGAGAGATCGCTCAAAATCAACGCATTAGACTTTTGCCGATACCCGCACCACGCGGCGTAATTTTTGATCGCGAGGGTCATCCGCTGGTGGATTCGCGGCCGATTTACAACGTTATTCTCTCCCGGGAAGATTTGAGCGGTCGCAACCTTATCTCGTTGGTTAAGCCACTTTCAGAAGCGCTGGCAGTAGATAGCGACATACTTCGCGACCGCTTTGAGCAGATCAGCTCACAACCGGCATTCGAGTCAATCCTTGTGAAACAGGATGCAGAGCCAGGCGATATCGCCTGGGTTGAGGCCCACGAGCTGGAATTTCCAGAATTGCGTGTTGAGCAGCAACCACAGCGTCGATATCCTCCCAACGGGTTGCTGGCCCACGTCCTCGGCTATGTCGGCGAGATTAGTCCGGAACAGCTAAAGCACTCTTCCTACAAAGAGAAAGGACTCAAGCCTGGAGACATAATCGGCCAAAGCGGGCTCGAACAGACTTACGACGATTTTCTGCGAGGCAGGGACGGCTATAGAAAAGTCGTGGTCGATAGCCGTGGTCGAATCCAGGATGAGATCGAGACTATTCCTCCTCAACCGGGGCAGGATCTGATTACTACCGTGGATTTAGATCTGCAGCTTATGGCCGAGGAACAACTTAAGAGCTCCGCAACACAGCGCGGAGTCATCGTTGTCATGAATCCTAATGACGGTGAGATTCTCGCTTTGGCGTCGGCGCCAACTTTCGATCCGAATCTTTTTTCGCGGATCGGAACCAAAGAAGGCCGCTCTGAATATGTCGCCGTATTGGATGACCCGCAAAAGCCACTGATCAATCGGGCTGTTCAAAGCCGGTATCCTCCGGGTTCTACCTGGAAAATACCAATGGCGGTGGCAGGATTGAAGCAGGGAGCGATAACTATAGATCATTCCAACCTGCTTTGCGGCGGCGGCATACAAGTAGGAAATAAATTTACGCGCTGTATGGGAAATCACGGCACTCCTGATTTGAAAGCAGCGATTACGCATTCCTGCGACGGCTACTTCTATCGATTGGGCTTGAAGATGGGCCTGGACGGTATTATGGCCATGGTGGACGAATTTGAATTGAATAAGCGCACCGGCATAGATCTTCCGAACGAAGTACTGAGCATGACCCCGTCGCGCGAGCTCAAAAAACGCACCCAACCTGAGAACCCGGAATGGAAAGACATCGATACGGTGTACGCTTCGTTTGGTCAGGTTTACGACGTTATTACTCCGATCTCATTGCTGCGTACGATCTCTGCCGTAAGCGTGGGCGGTAAGCTATACATACCGCATCTCCTTAGGGAACTGAAACCCGTTGGCGAGGCGGGCTCGCAGGATTTCAGACCGGGGCGCACTTTTCAGGCAGTTGACTCTCGGCCTAATCCGAAGGTTATCCAGATCCCTGAAGACATTCATCATATCGTGGTGGAAGGTATGTGGGGCGTCGTTAATAACGGCGGTACCGGAGCTGGTATACGAATGGCCGGCTTTGATATTGCTGGAAAGACCGGAACTGCCCAAGTCGTCGGACTGGGGAAAGACGTGGGGAAAAATAAGGACCACTCCTGGTTTGTGTCCTACGCTCCCTCCAACAAACCTGAGATTGCACTCGTTGCTTTAATAGAAAATTCCGGCTTTGGTGGTCAGCATGCGGCGCCCGCTGTTCGCCGCGTGTATGACACTTATTACCGGAAAACGCGCAATCAAGAACCACCGGGCGCTCTGCCTGTCGCTAAAGTTACCAACCGGGAACATGAGACGCTTAAGCAGCAGGAGAACCAGCACATTACGCCCAGCCAGTAGAGTTACTGCTGCCAACTACTAAATTCCATGGTTGCCATGATCAAAAAAGGAGGGCTGCGCGATTTCGATTGGCTTCTTGCCTTTCTCGCCATCGGGATCGTTTGTTTTGGCACCATCCAAATCCGTCACGCGCAACCGACGGAGAACTATTGGGTGAAGCAGCTAATCGGCTTGGCAATTGCGGTCGTGGCAATGTTGCTGGTGGCCTTTAACGATTACCGAAAATTGATCAATATCGCGCCCGCGTTTTACGTGTTTGGTCTAATACTGTTAGTCGTGGTGCTGATTCCGGGAATTGGCTTGAAGATAAACGGCCAGCGTGCGTGGATCAAAGTACCGGGGATCGGTCAGTTTCAGCCGTCGGAATTCGTGAAAGTTACTACGGCGATGATGCTCGCACGCTACTTCGGCAAACATCGTACTACCGTCTTGACGCTAAAGGAGATGGCAGTCGGCGGATTCATCCTGGCGTTACCTATTGCTCTGATCCTGCTCGAACCCGATGTTGGATCGGTACTCACGTATCTGCCCATTCTTTCTATCGTGCTCTTCCTTTCGGCGATACGGATCCGTTATGTCGTCTCCGTTATTCTTTTGGGCGTACTGCTTCTGCCTCTCGCCTATTGGGTAGGAGTGAAGACTCACCTGATCAAGAATTACCAGCAGGAGCGGATCAACGTTATTCTTGATCCAGAGAAGGCGGATCGCCGTGGGTTTGGGTACAACACCTGGCAATCGATCCTCACTGTGGGCGAAGGCGGCCTGTTGGGTGCAACCGCTTCCTCAGCGCATTCCCAAAGTAGTCTTAAGTTTTTGCCAGAACCGCATACCGACTTCATATTCGCCGTTACGGCCGGCAACGCGGGATTCATTGGGTGCATACTCGTCATGTTGGCTTACGCTATTTTGCTTTCACGGTTAATCGCCGGGGCGAGGCGCGCGTCTGATCGAATGGGAATGCTTGTCATCATGGCAATAGTCGCCGGGCTTATGTGTCAGATTTTTATAAATATCGGAATGGCATTAGGTATTTTGCCGGTCATCGGGGTGCCGCTCCCGTTGATGAGTGCCGGCCTGGCGTCATTGATAGCAACATTCATCGCAATTGGGTTTGCGATAAGCGTTCAATTAAGAAGGTTTGTAAACTAGGTTCACGCGGATCGCTTCGCGTTTGTAGTATCTTCGGTCTATACTGACTTCAGTTCGCTTCGGCGGCGTTGTCGTTTCGGCGTTCAAGTGCCTTGAAACAGGCAAGCAGCACATACAGGAAGCTCAATCTGAGTTCCGTGCTCCCGCTAGCGAATACCAAATTTTGCGACGTCTAACGTACGGACGTATCGTTCAACTTTTCATTGTCAGCCGCACGTGGTGGACCCACGGGCCATACCAACAAACATTGTGTTGGCCCAGTTGACCTCCAGACGAAAGCACAACAGGTCGCGAGCACATTCGGTTTGAATGTTCTAATGCCTGCGTCTCGAACAAAGGCGCTCCCTGTTTGCAGTCTTTTTTACCTGGACTCTCAACCCGGCTAGTTAGGGTTCTTTTGAATAGTTCTAGTAACCGTCGCGTTCTGGACGAAGAAGGTCCAGACTCAACTCAATCGGCGCGCGACCGACAATCCCTCCAAAAACAGACCGGGGGCTCACCTCGAGCCCCGCAGACTGTGTCGCCCAGGGCCGAGATTGTATTTTCCGCGCATACCAGTCAGCGGAAAAGAAAAAGCCCACTAACAATTTGCGCGGATGCCGGTCTCCCAGATGGGTATCACTTTCAAGCGACGATTTCCGTTCAACCAGTTCACTTTAACACCCGCAAAAGGGTTCCAATTACACCGCCGGGATACGTCACTCTTCGGGTCAAGACGCAATCCCTGCACGTCACAATTCCCACTGACATGTTTGACGGTAACGAGCAGCACTTAACTCCAGGTGCACCGTTATGGGGTCAATTATCCGCCAGGAAAGGCTGGCGATTCGTGAGTTGTGACTGACCTTTCAGGAGACAACGAATTCACAATGGCAAAAGAATTAATCGTAAGCGTCAACGGACGCGAAAAGAAGATCGCGATTATTGAGAACGAAAAGGTTACGGAGTTCTACATTGAGCGCGGCGAGGGTAATCAGGGCATCGTCGGGAACATTTACAAGGGCCGCGTCATGCGGGTCTTGCCAGGAATGCAATCCGCCTTCGTTGACATCGGACTCGAGCGGGACGCCTTTCTCTACGTGTCGGACTTCTTCGACGAAGAAGAGGAATTTGAGCGAATCGTAATCGATAAATCGCAGAAGGGTGACGTGGTTGAAGCACAGCGCGCCGCTGCCGAACAAATTGCGCTCGGCCGAGTCGAACGCGAACACCACATCGAAGCTACTCAAGAACGGGCTGAACCTCTTCGCGAAATGGAGCAGGAATCCCCTGCCCTTGAAACCGAAGCATCATTGGACCAGTCACCAGAATATGGGGACGCAAGCAAGCGACGGAGCAAGCGCGGACGGCGCCGCGGTCGCAACCAGGGAGGCTACGAAGAGCGCAAGGAAGGAGTCGGTTCCTCCGGATATCGTATAAAGCCTGAAGAAATTGACACGCCTTTTGTGGCCGCGGATCCCTCAATTCGCCGAATCGTCGATGAGGAAGAAACGGCAGCCAACGGCGAAATGTTTAAAGATGCACGGCTACAGGAACGGCTACTGGATCAAATTCACGCTGGTGAATTTAATCTAGAAGGCGACTTCCGCACGGCGGAGGTCGGATCCGTACTTTCAAGTTCGGATTACCGGGATGAATCATTTCAACGCGTTGACGACGGCGACGTTTCAGAAAGTATCGAAAGCGAACCCCCGCGTACCCCTCAGCTAGTAGCTGCGCATATTGAAAGGTTTGTCGATGACATCGACGACCACACGCTTCGAAGCGGCGCATTTGAACGTGTAAGCGACGACGAAGACAACGAAAGAAACTCGATCGCAAGTTCCCGGCCTTCTACCGAAGATGATGAAAAACCAACACGAGAGCGGCCGAGTTCGAAGAGATCAAAAGTCGGCAAATTATTGACTAGTCTGAGCGGAAAAAAGAGGACTTCCAGCAAACGGTCATCGAGCAAGAAGCCCGCCAAAGACGCCGCGGTCGAGGAGAGTGCGGGGAACCTTGCTGCAGACGATGGTGCGGAAAACGAGAGTTACCCTGATGCTGAGGCCCGCCTCGAAGAAAAACAGTCGCGCGCGGAGTTTGCTACCCGCCGTGGTGGAAGAAGACGCCGACGACCCAGTAAGCAGAGTGCAGCTGACGCACACGCTTCGGATACGCCTGCCGATGTAGCCCCTACTAACGGCCAGGATGGGGAACCTCTCGGTCGAATAGAAGAAGACTCAACGGAGAAAGATTCATCCATCGTCCCGGTTCCAGCGACAAACGCGGTCGCCGCACCCGATAAGCCTGAGGCACGCGATTCGCGCGATCGAGGTAGGGATGGCCGCAACCAAAGAGGCTCTTCACGAAGGGATCGTCATCAACCGACGATTACCGATCTCTTGCGCGAAGGGCAGGAGATATTAGTTCAGATCGCCAAGGAGCCCATCGCTAAAAAAGGTGCCCGCATCACCTCTCACATCGCGCTGCCCGGCCGCTTTCTAGTTTATATGCCAACGGTCGAACATGTAGGGGTTTCGAGGAAGATTGAATCCGATAGCGAACGACAGCGACTGCGTAAGCTAATTACACAGATTCGGGGGAGCGAGGAGATTCCTTCCGGTGGCTTTATTGTTCGCACAGCAGGTGTAGGGATCAGCGAAGGAGAGTTGCGAGAAGACGTTCGTTATCTTGTGCGAACATGGCTCGACATCCGTGCATCTGCGGAAAAAACCAAACCTGCAACTATGGTCCACAAAGACCTCGATCTGGTCCAGCGTATTCTTCGCGATCAATTGTCCGATGACTTCGCGGCCATTCGCGTAGATTCAGAGGAGGAGTTTCAGGGGATAGTGGAATTTGTCAATCGAATTCAGCCGCGCATGGTAAAGCGAGTAAAGCTTTATACGAAAGATCAACCTATTCTTGAAGCATACGGCGTTCAGGCAGAGATCGACAAAGCCATCAAGCCTCGAGTATGGCTTAAGTCAGGCGGCTATCTCGTAATTAACCAGACCGAGGCATTGGTGGCGATCGACGTTAATACTGGCAAATTCGTTGGCCGCGGAAGCGGGCGCTTGGAAGATACAATCACCCGTACGAATCTCGAAGCAGTCGATGAGATCGTTCGACAGATTCGCCTTCGCGATCTAGGGGGGATTATCGTGCTTGACTTGATCGACATGGAAGAACGTCGAAACCGCACCAGGGTCATGGGAGCTCTACAGGACGCGCTTCGCGGTGATAAGTCGCCCACTAAAGTTCTTTCCTTTAATGATTTTGGGTTGGTGATTATGACGCGAAAACGAGTCAAACAATCCTTAGAAAGGACTCTGTGTGCGCCTTGCCAATACTGTCAGGGAGCAGGGCTAATTAAATCTCCTCAGACCGTTTGTTACGAATTGCTGGAGGAGGCGCGGACACTTGGGAGAGCTATGAATGGGGATAAGGCCAACAAGCAGGCCACGTTACGCATTCATCCGGAGGTCGCGCGCGCGTTGCGTAGTTCCGAAAAGGATGTTTTGAATGAAATCGAGGAATACCTCGGACCTGTAGACATCAATAGCGATCCCGCCGTGCACCAGGAACAGTTCGATTTTGCGTTTATCTAAATGGGAAAACTCGGAAACATCTGGAAAACCATGCTGGCAGGCGGAGCTGGTGTCGCGGCGTTGGCCGCCGTCAACGCCACAATTCAGCGCAACGCCAGCGAGCCCGATGACACGGCACTTGGCGGAGAAGCGCACTTCTTTCCATGGAAGCATGGGCGCGTGTTTTATAAGGTGTCAGGCTTAAGGCATGCTGGACCACCACTGGTTTTTATCCATGGCGTGGGCGCTGGAGCATCAAGCTTCATGTGGAGAAAAAACTTTGATGAGTTGGCAAAGGACTTTCGCGTCTATGCCTTCGATTTACTGGGGTTCGGTTTCTCCGATAAGCCGGCTACAGCTTCTTACTCCGCGGATCTCTACGTTGAACTAATCACCGATTTCATTCGAGAGGTTTGCGGTTACCCAACCAATATTGTTGCAAGTTCCCTTGGTGCCGCTTATACGATTCGCGTAGCAGATGAACATCCGGAACTGACAAGGGCCCTCGTCCTTAATGCGCCGACGGGAGCAGATACGCTGAACCGTCGGCCTGGGATGGCCGGAGCCGCGTTTTACGGATTACTTCAGTCACCAGTGTTGGGCACGTCGTTCTATAACGTCATGGCCAGCGAACGAAGTATTCGAGACTATGCGCGCGATAATCTTTTCTACGACCACCGTTGCGTGAGTGATCGATTAGTCGCCAACCTATATGCCACCAGCCATCAACCTGGTGCCCAGCATGCTATAGCCGCCTTCCTTGCGGGCTACCTCAATACCGACACGCGCTCTCCGTTTTCCCGACTTACCCAAGAGGTCGTATTGGTTTGGGGAAAACAGGATTCTACAACTCCCGTCGACAAAGGGATCTCGCTTCTGGAACTTAACCCGCAGGCTCGTTTGAAAGTATTCGATTACTGTCGCATGATGCCCGAACAGGAGCAGCCGGAAAAATTTAATGCGCTACTTCGGGAGACGTTCCTGGTTCGGTCCGCCGCTGTCGGTTCGGAATCATAATTTGTTACCGTTCGATGATCCTTGGGATTCCTCATTACGTTCACTCTAATCCGACAAATTCCAAGCCTTCCCAGGCTTCCAGCGGAGATTCACAGCAAAAGCGGGGAAAATCGACAATTCTATTGACGTAAAGGCCAAAATCAACGAGAATTCGAAAAGCCTGAAAGACCTTCAGGCTAATTCCAGGAAGAAGCCAGCGCGCTTCCACTCACGAATTCCAGCCTCTAAGCTGTCGATAGTCAAATCGAGCTTCATCTTCTACTGGGCCTAAGACCGATCCGGTCGGACCCTTAAATCACTGACAATTGATCGCCAGGCATTACCCCCTGTGACTGTGTCATCCCGGAGACCAAGGATAGTTATGGAGAAACGTTCTTCCGTACCAGCCGACTTCCCAGAAATCGATCACCCATCGACGAATGGATCAAGAGAATCCAGCCCTTCACCATCACTTATGGAAGACGCTTCTGAGCGCCGGCCCAGGGCCCTCCTCGGTGATCTTGCAGAGGTCACGAACGCCCTACTCATGGAGGATTCGCCAGGGAGACGCGCAATGGCCGCTCATAAATTGGGAACATTGGGCCTGCCTTCGGCATCGCCCTACCTCATAGCGGCTCTCTTTGATAGTGCGCCGGACGTTCGCAAGGCCGCCACCTTGTCGTTAGGTCAGGTTGGGGATTCTTCAGCGATCATGCCCCTTAAAGATCTAATGAGTCGCGAGATACACGGAGAAGTCCCCCAAGCTATGATCGCTGGTGCCATTAAATTAATTAGCGTGCGTGAAGGCCGAATGCCGTCTAATGGTCCAAGCGAGGCGCTTCTCAGGAATGAAGAAGTTGCTCTGCAGGAAGCTCTATTGGATCTGGACCGTCGAAGAGAAGAATCAGCCAAACTTCATCGGATCCTGGACGATAATCGACGTCAGGCTGTGGTGATCAATCGCGACTCCGATAGTCAGACGCAACAGAGTCCAAAGGCAGAACAGAAACTCAACACTCACCTGGAAATGATTAACCAGGTAGCGGCGGAACAACTAAAGCGCATCGACGAGGCCACTGCCGGAACTCGAAGAAGGTCTGAGCGGAAATCGAATCATCCACATGAGCCTAATATTCAGCGGACAAAGGAGTCCGAAGTGAAGCTAGACGCGCATCAGCAAGCACGTGAGGAAGTTGAAGCAAAGATACGCCGCCAAGGCGATGAGCATGTGCAACGCCTGGCAGAGCTAGAGGTGATGCGCAGTAATGCGGAAGCGCTGGCAAAAAGGCGTGATGAAACTGAAAGGCGCCTGGCCGCCGAAATTGAAGCCCTACAAAAGGCGGAAACCCAGGCGCGTAGTCGCAGCGAGGAAGAAATGTCGCGGTTGGTCCAGCTTGAGACCGCCCGTACGGTTATGGAAGCGGAGGCCCAGAACCGCGCAAGAGAAGAGCAACGAATACATGCCGAGATGGAGGCACTCAGTAAGGCGGCGTCCGATCAAATCAAGAGGATGGAGGAAGCCAAGGCCCGACTGAGAGCCCTTGAGGACACGCGCCATCGTGCGGACATAAAAGTACGACAACGTGCGGAGCGAGAGGTTCGTCTACAGGGTGAAATTGAAGTGCTGCGCCAGGCACAACTTGAACAGGTAAAACAAATTGAGGAAGCGGAGGCGGAAGCCCGTCGCTTGAGTGAAGAAGAAGGCCGTCTGAAATCGACAGTAGAGTCACATCGACAAGCCCAGGCGGAAGCTCGCCAGAGGGCTGCAGAGGAAGCAAAGTTACATGCAGAAAATGATGCACGGCGGCGCGCCGAGGAGGAAGAGGAACGACTTAAAAAGTTAGGAGCCATCCTAAGGCAGGCAGAGGCGTCCTCTAAGAGTAGGGCAGAGCAAGAGCGTCGTCTCAAAGCGGAACTCGAAGCTATTAATAAGCTGGCGCCAGCCCAGGCCGAACGAGTGGAGAAGGCTGAAGCCGCGCTCCGAAAAGCGGAAGCCAAAGCTCGAACAAGTAGCGAAGAGGAAGCGCGCGCCCTGGCAGCCCGCGAAGCGCTGCAAAAGGCGGAGACGGAAGCTCGCAGGCTCGCTACCGAAAAAGCGCAAGCTCAGGCTCAGGCAGAAGCGCAATTGCGGGGTGAAGAGGAGGAGCGTCACCTGGCTGAGCTGGAGAAAATCCGCAGCAAGGCTGAATTGGAGGCACAACAGCGAGCAGAAGTAGAAGCACAACTGAACGCGGGAATTGAAGCTCTACGCAAAGCGAAAGTTAACCAACTGAAGAGAATTGAAGAAGCCAAAGCCGAGGCACGAAAGCTGGCAGACGAGGAAAATCGTTTGCGTGAAGAAGAAGAAGCCCTCCGTCAGGCGGAGGCGGAGGCGAGACAACGAGCATTCGATGAACAGTTAAGTTGGGAAGAAGCACGGCTTGAGCAGCAGACGCAGGAGGAAGAGGAACGAATAGCGTACCTGGAGGCAATTCGCACCGCCGCTGAAACTGAGTCGCGAGACCGCGCAGAGAAGGCGGAACGCATTAAAGCCCAGAATGAAGCACTGCAGAAAGCTGCCACAGAACAAACGCAGCGGCTGGAAGAGGCTGAAGCGCACTTGCGCGAAGCCGAAGCAGAAGTCCGTCGCACTTCTGAAAAAGAGGGAGAACAGATCCGGTCCCTGGAGGAAGTCCTCAACCAAGCGGCCGCGAAGGCTCGACAGCGTAGTGAGCGTGAACAGCAGCTGAAAGCGGATATCGAGGCACTGAAGAATCGTCTTGATGAGGCTTCAGCGGCTATACGCGCTGGTAAGGCGGCACAGCAGGTGGTTGAGGCTGAACTTCGCGGTCGTGTGGAAGAAGCAGACCAGCAGTTGGCTGAACTCGAGGACGTTCAAAGGCAGGTCGAAGCCCAGTTGGAATTGAAAGCCGATCAGGCAAAGGAACTCACGTCAGTAATTGCAACGTTAAGAAAGGCCGAGGCTAAAAAACTAAAACAACTCGAAAAACTTGAAATCCGCCGATCCCGCGCCGAAGCTGAGGCCCGGCGACAAGCAAAACAGGAAACCGTATTACTTGAAGAGATTGATGCGCTGCGGGGCAAAATCGACTTAGATGCAGCCGCGTGGGCTCAAAAAGAATTGAAGGTAAAGGCTGAGATAGAAGCTCTGCGCAAAGCTGAATCCGTGCAAATTAAGAGAATTGAGAAAGTTGAAGAACGGCTGTTGGCCCAGTTGAGCAGCCGCAAACAAACGGGAGTGAAGGCAAAAACCCGTGGTTTGAAATCGGCGAAAGTAAAAGGCAAGACGGCACCAAAAACAAAAGCGGCCCAGCGCCTTCAGGATCAGAAGAACCGAATCATTAGTTTGGAGGCCATCCTCAACGATACCGAACTCGAATTGAAACAGAGGTCAAAAAAGGAACGGCACCTTCAGACGCGGCTTAAGGCGTTACTCAAAGCTGAGGTCCAACAGTTCAAGCGGATAGAGGAAGCGAAAGCACGTATCCGAAACAGTGAGGAATTATTGAACCCAATTTCAAACGAAGGCTCACTCCAGAGGGAAACACCGTCGCACCTCGAACCAGTGGCGGTTGTACTCAATCATGCGGAACCCATTATCAAAGCTTTTGAAGAGGAGCATGAATTCAACGCCGAGGTTGACGCCGCTATCGAGTCCTTGCGCCCAGTGGAAACGTGGCAGTTCGCAATAAGTGATGAGCAGGAATTCATCGCAGACGCCACCGAAACAAAAGGCCATCCAACTTACGCGCCAATTAAGTACCACTATCCCACTCAAGCGTCAGAGTTCGAAGCATACGAACCTGCAACAGACTCGATGCTTCCGTCCGTGAGCCAGCTCACGGAACAGACGATGACTACCGATGAAGAAGAGGAAAGCGAACTGCTTCCCCCGGAGCCGCAGCAGGAAGCGCCCCTTCTGCAACAGGAGCCTTCGCTCGACGCGAACCAGCATCTTCAGACGGGCGACTGGAGCGCCAAAAAGGCGGAGATCGAACCGGTTCTTGATAAGTCTGAGCCGGAACTCTCGGTACCGGAACTTACAACGTCGGCGGACGACCAGCGTCTTGCTCAAGATGCCGTAAGTGCTTCGGAGGAAGAAATCGAGCTCGTTCTCACTGATTCGCAGCCCGGAACGTTGGCCTCAGAACAAGTGGCGTCACACCCAACGCAAAACAGTCATAGAGATGCCATCAAGGTCGACCAAGAAAAAGCGATTGAGTTGGTTATGAAAGACCCTCAGCCGGAAGGGTCGATTCCCGAATCAGTTGGGTTGTCGAACGGAGCGGAAGCCACGGGTCACAATACCGAGCCGGGGGAACAAAAAGAGATCGAGTTGTTCACTGAAACAACTGAGCAAGCCGACCAAGAGCTCGCAGAATCCAGAGAAGAAGAAATTGAGTTGGTATTGAACGATAACGTTAATTCGTTAGCGCAGCAGCCGGACGAAATTGGCTCTAGCGATGAGTCAACGACAGACGCTGTTAAATCTATTGATCCGGTCCAACTGGAAAAGGGCATTACGCCTTCGGACGAGGATCCCTCGACCGGCGTACCCCTGGGGGACATTTTAAAGTCCGGAGATCCTGGCGCGCGCGCGGCCGCTTTGCAAAAACTGGCCCAGTGGGACGACGATGAGGCTTTTAGTCTCATTACAAGCCTCTTCGACGATGCATCTCCTGATGTTAGAAACGGCGCTGCACGCGCGCTTTACGAATTTAAGCCGGATCATGCCGATGCATTCACGAGAGCCTTGCGAGAGGCCTCTGCTGAGCGGCGACGAAGGATCGCCGCCGCGATCGAGGGTTCAGGCTTGGCGGCCGAGGCCATCATTAGTCTCGCCGGTGAAAGCCGGGAGAAAACGTATGACGCTTTTTCGATTTTGTTCTTGATGGCTAAGGCAGGGGAGGTTCAATTACTTGTTAAGACCATTGAGAATAACTCAAACGTCGCCGTACAATTGTCGGTAATCAAACTGCTCACATTCAGTAACCAGCCGGATATCATTCCTGCGTTTCGAAGCTTAGCTGTAAGGGGTTCAATAGCGCCTGAGGTTCGATCCGCACTGATGGAATCGATTAGCGAGATTCAGAACAACGTCCGCCAAAACAAACGGTCGGCGGCGTAGCGCGGCCGGGGTCAGTCGCCTGCACATCACTACAAACTTCTTGAGTTAAAGGTATCACCCTGGCGGATGTCGCCTGTCTCGAGTCCTTTGCGGAACCAACGAGCTCTCTGTTCCGAAGTTCCGTGTGTAAAGGAATCCGGGACGACATACCCCTGACTTTCGCGCTGAAGTCGGTCATCGCCAACTGCACTTGCGGCTTGCAGCGCTTCTTCGATATCACCCGCTTCTAAAATTCCTTTTTTTTGCGCGTAGTGCGCCCAGACGCCAGCCAAAAAATCCGCCTGCAACTCGAGGCGCACCGACAGCTCGTTGTTTTGTTCTTCGCTAAGCCGCCCTCGCGCCGATTCAAGTTTATCCATTGTGCCGAGGAGTTTCTGAACGTGATGACCAACCTCATGCGCTATGACATAAGCCTCGGCAAAGTCTCCCGGTGCCCGAAAACGCGACTCCAATTCATTGAAAAATGACAGGTCAAGATAAAGCTTCTGATCACTTGGGCAGTAAAAAGGGCCGACCGCAGAGCCAGCCATACCACAAGCCGATCGCGCCTGCTCCGTAAACAGCACTAATGTTGGTTTTCGATACTGGCGCCCGGCTTGGCGAAAAATCTCATTCCAAGTGTCTTCGGTACTGGCGAGCACAGTCAGGGAGAATTGTTTGAGCTCTTCTTCGTGTGGGTTAACCGGCCGCGAACTTTGAGTACCGGAAGCGGGAGACTCATTCGGCAGCTGTTCCATTAACTGCCGCGGATCTGCCCCCAATAACAAGGCAATAACGAGAACCACAATCCCGCCGAGGCCGCCTCCAATCGCCATCCCTCCGCGCGACATACCGCGACGATCTTCTACGTTCTCACTTTGGCGTTGACTTCTCCAGAGCATATTGACCCCCTGTAAACTTTCTCAAAATTATCACGCGCGTTGCGGGATACGCCGCGAATTGTATCAGTTACTAGTCTAGCCCCGATGAGGGAGTTGCTTCAGTCCGCTCGAAATGATCAAGCAGGCGAGTAATTGACGCAATAAAGATATCGGGGTCACAGCTCTCCAGCTTCCAGCTGGTCGGATAGCCGCTGCGAACGCCTACCGTTAACATCCCCGCTCGCTTACCCATTTCAATATCCTCGGGACTATCTCCCACATAGCAGGATTCTTCGGGCAAACACCCGAGTGTTCGCATTGCGATTTCCAGACCTTCGGGATCGGGTTTCTTCTTTTCCATCTGTTCATTACAGATCACCACTTCGAACAAACTGCCGAAGCCCAGTTCGCTTATTTCCCGAGCTACTCGGCAACCACTGCCACTACTTACCACGCCCAAACGAAAACCCTTCTGCCGCAATCCGATCACTGTTTCCCGAGCGCCTTGTACTGGTTGAGCCGTTTGCTCTCCGTAATGCTGAATCCAAAGTTTGTCGGCAGTTTGCCATTTGTCCTTGGGTATCCCCATGGCTTCATACACCGAATACCAATTGGGAGAATAGACCTCGCGATAAACCTCGTAATCGAAAGGCATCCCCAGTGCCGTGAATGATCGCTCGAAAGCGGTTAGACCTAGTTGCGCGGAATCAACCAGGGTCCCGTCCCAATCGAATAGAAGTGTTACAACTGATGTCGTCTTAGAGTTCATGGACCAACGGAGTGAGCGAATCAAAGAACGGGGGATCTAATCAGCAATTCCAACCGTCAATTCGTCCAGTGCCGTGGAAGACAAGACAGTTTCGTTCGGCGTTGGACCACGATTAACATGCGCATAAAGAATGTCTCGTTGTTGGGGGGTAAAACCAGCTTCACGAATCAGGTAGCGCAACATGGTCTCATCCGCACGATTGTGAGCTCCAGCCGCGGAGACAACGTTTTCTTCGATCATGATTGAACCCATGTCATTCGCGCCAAATCTCAGCGCTACCTGTCCAAGCTTAAGCCCCTGTGTCAGCCAGGACGATTGAAAATTCTCGATGTTGTCTAAAAACAATCTGGAGACTGCCAGCATGTTTAGATAGTCAATACCGGTAGGTTCCTCTTTTATGCGGCGCCCGAGCGCTGTGTTCTCGCGTTGGAATGTCCAGGGAATAAAAGCAGTGAATCCGCGCGTCTCATCTTGCAAGTCACGAACGCGTTGAAGGTGTCTGATCCGGTGTTCAACCCTATCCCCAATTCCAAACATCATCGTGGCTGTCGACCGCAAACCCACTCGATGCGCCGCTCTCATTACAGCCAGCCATTCATCAGTTGTACATTTTGTCGAGACGCGTAATCGAACTTCATCATCCAGTATTTCGCCGCCCCCTCCAGGCAGGCTGTAAAGACCCGCGTCTTTAAGGCGTGACATGATTGTTTCGTAATCAAGCCCGGAAATCAGATGAATGTTATGAATTTCTGGAGGCGAGAAGCAATGAAGTTGGAATCCCGGGTATTTTCCATGAAGCGTTCGTAGTAGGTCCTCATACCATTCAATGCCGAAGTCGGGATGCAAGCCGCCTTGCATTAGTACTCCAGTACCGCCTAGCGAGATCGTTTCATCAATTTTTGCGCAAATTTCTTCAACCGTACGTACATAGGTATCCGGGGCTCCCGGTCGACGATAAAACGCGCAGAACGTACAGACCACGTTACAAACATTTGTGTAGTTAATATTGCGGTCGATGATATACGTGACGATGTTATCAGGATGTTTTCGCTGTCGAATCTCGTCGGCGGCAGCTCCGATTCGGGCGAGATCGTGAGATTGAAGCAGCGAAGTACAGTCATCTGCTGAAAGCCGGTGACCGGCCAACACGCCTTCAAGAATCGACTGAATTGCTGTCATATGTCCAATTAGAAATACTATCGTGTGCCTTCACAAACGCAAAGGCTTCAGTGCTGGGACCAAGTCATGCTTAAAGGCTAGTTTGTAAAACAAATTAAGTCCGGCGATCAACTCGTGATCCAGCGAAAAACTAATGTTGTCATGCAGGTAAATCCATAATTCTTCTCGGGAGAGTCCCAGGAGTGACTGGTAGAAGTCTATTATTTCTTCCGCTTGTCGCAAACCCTCATCCCGAACTTGCACAAAATCTAATCGCCGGCTTTCTTTAGAGGCATCCGGCCCAATTGCCCACAGCGCGAAGACAAAGCCAAGCCCTGTGTGCCTTCTCCAAAGAGTTGCCACGTCAAAAACGTTCAGGCCTTTCCGTGAGAAAACCATGCCGGGGTCGCCAATAATCAAAGCGGCGTCATTGTCAGTTAGCATCCGATGAAGATCGGGTGCTGCGGACGTCCACTGTGGTTCAAACCCAAAAAACTCGCGGAAGATTATCTTTACCAAAGTTGCAGAGGTGCGAGATGACTCATCGAGTGCGACCGAGTCCACTTCCTTTAAATCATCGAACTTCGTAGCCAGAATCACGCTGCGGACGCTCTCGCGTGACGCGATACAGACGTCTGGCACCAGTTCAACCCCCGTTATCCGCTGATATTCGATTGCCGGAATCAAGGCAATATCAACCTTGCCCGACGCCAACAACTCCGCACAAAGTGCGGGAACCGCTTCAACCAGTGTGACTTTATCTTTCCGTGAACCCTGTTTAAAACTCCAGATCAAGGGAGCCGAGTTCAAGTAATCAGACGCAGCTAGTCGAGGCTTTCGCTCAGCATCCGAAGAAATGATAAACACCTCACTGACGAATGTTAGGGCGCGCGATGCTACGAAATAAGCGCCCCACTGGCAAGGCTGCATTAGATCCACTACTGGGCCGTTGACACTCTTCGAAACCGACAATTACTATGCCGTGGAGAACAAGACGTTCTGTTCACCTCAATGCAAATCTACGACGTTAGTGTCCCCCTGTCGAAAGCAACACCGACTTATCCCGGAGACCCAACCATTGAAATTAAGGACTGGTTGACGCTTTCGAAGGGTGACGCGGCAAACGTTTCGTCAGTAGATTTTGGTTTGCATTCCGGTACTCATATCGACGCGCCTGCACATTTCATTGAAGGGGGGGCAAAAGTTGACTCCATACCTCTTGAAAATTTGATCGGCGTGGCAAAAGTCGTAGCGGTAGAAGAATCTGTCCAGGTGATCGATGAGAACTGGATAATCGCCCATTGTTCCGAACAATGCGAAAAAATTCTTTTCAAGACGCGCAATTCCAGTTTTTGGGACAGTCCCGAACGAGGTTTTCAAGTCAACTATACCTATCTTAGTCCCGCTGCTGCCGACCGCTTGGTAAGTACCGGAATCAGGTTGGTAGGCATCGATTATCTTTCCGTAGAAAAATTCAAGTCGGAAGACTTTGAAACGCACCATATCCTGCTTTCAAATGGGGTTGTTATTTTGGAAGGTTTGGATCTGCGAAAGGTCCCGGCGGGATCCTACGAGCTGATTTGCCTGCCCTTGAGAATCGCCGGCGGACATGGTGACGGAGCGCCATCTCGCGTTATTCTGCGTACCTTGGAACCGCAAAGGCCCAATCCATAACTGAGATTGCTCAAATACATGTCGAATGAAAACAACTATAGAGAACGCGTGTACCGTATCGTCCGGTCAATTCCCAGAGGGCGCGTCATGACGTACGGCCAGATCGCCGAAATCCTTGGTGAAGGGTACACCCCTAGAACAATCGGTTTTGTAATGCACTCCTCCGATGACAAAACGCCCTGGCATAGAGTCGTCAATGCGCAAGGCGCATGTTCGACCGGACGGATCGCTATACCTTATGACAAGCAGCGACGGATGCTGGAGGCGGAAGGAATTTCTTTCAACGAACGGGCGCGCTGCAACTTGCAAAAGTATTTATGGATCCCCGCGGACACAGGAAAAGGACGCAACGCCTCAGAAAAGTCAGCTACTTTATTCAGTAAGTAAACTTCTAAGGAACGATATGAACCAGGACTCTATCGATCAAAGAGCACCTTACGCCATCAGTCCGCCGCGTTTTTCAGTTTCGCATCAGATGGTGACTACGGCGTTTGAAATTCCAAACTTCCGCATCACCCAAAACCTGGGAATAGTGCGCGGGATTGTGGTCCGCTCGCGAAACATTTTTGCGACTATCGGTGCCGGTCTGCAGACAATCGTCGGTGGAAACATCACGGTATGGACGAAACTATGTGAACAAACGCGTGCGGATGCTTTTGATATCATGATCCAGCATGCAACTGAAATCGGCGCCAACGCCATAGTGGGTGCGCGTTACGACGCGACTGAGGTGTCCACCGGCGTTACTGAGGTGTTGGCCTATGGCACGGCCGTGATCGTCGAACCGTCATCAGCCGGAGCGAGCTACAGGTAATGATTGAGGGAAAGCTTACGGCCTCCCACCTTAGACGCGTTCAAAGGGCAATTCACTCCGTTCCTTTCGCTCGGCTACTCGGCATTCAGCTCGAAGGTATTGGAAACGGTGTTGCAACTCTGGCGCTGAAAGTTCGAAAAGAGCTCACACAGAACCACGGCGTCGTGCACGGGGGAGCAATTGCTTCCCTGATCGATACAGCTACTGCCTTCGCTATAATTTCGATCCTCCCTGCCAGGGATAAAGTAACAACGGTTGACCTAATCTGCCATTTATGGCCTGCAACCCGGGGACAGCTCAAGGCCACCGCTAGGGTCGTGCGATCCGGACGCCGCTTCTTGGTGTTTCCGCTGACGTTTTTGCAAGCGACGAAACCTTAATAGCTACAGCACTTACGACTTATATTAAGCTGCCCGCAAGGGCATAAAATTAACCCAAAATTGGTAGACACCCTCTGTTTATCAAGGTAAAATGTGGTTGACCTTCCTCGCGCCCAAAGGGGTGCCATCCTTGCAATCGACACAATTTGATAAACCCTCCGACGCTTCCCCATGTATTCTCTCTATCATTCCCTTCTAGCCCAGCATTCCAGACAGCTTATGCCTGTGCCCTGCGCGGGCTCGACGATTGCCCAATTACATCGTTATTTCGAGGATGTTGTGCTGGAAAACAACTTGGCGGCTTTAGTTGTCGAGAGCTTGCCGACTTCGCCTGATCGACCTGCGCGCGACAGTGTTCGCATTAAAGAACTCGATTCTGCGGCCAAGAACTTTTTTCTATGGGTGAGCCCTCAGGATGCACTGTCGAGCCTGGTGCTCAGCCGAGGGAAAGGAAACACGAAGTCAGTCGTTTTCGAACGAGAGGATCAAGGAGACGCCTTTGAGCGTTTCGTCGTAATCGCGGATGCACGCTTCTCCGCTTTGCTCGCGTCGGTGCACAACGCTGATGAAGAAGACACGTCTCGCGATCTTGTTATTTGGACGTTCGAGCCCGACGTTGTCTATTCAGCTCTTGAGTATTTGATGGCTCGCGTCACCGCCGAGCATCCGTTTCATTCAGATGCTTTTGCAAAAGCTGTTCGTGCCTCTATGCCAAAAGCGACGTCGCTTCAGTTGACTCTGGGTGTGACGACCAAACTCGCCCGACTTTTGCAGGAACAAGCGGAGCGTGAAATAGCCGTTAACCGGTTAGCGACAGTCATAAGAAACTCACTAGACCTCGACATCGTGCTACAAACGGCCGCCGACGAGGTTGGTCTCGCCCTTAACGTGCACTCTTGCGCGGTAAGGGTGGAAGGCGCTCTCGTAGGTCGCCAGATGACTAAGTACTACCTGCGTTCTGAAGTATGGGGAGATGAAACCGAGGCATCGCTGCTGAGTGATGTCGATTCAATTAGCAGCAAACTTTCCGATTCGTCACTCGCGTACGTCGTAGATGGCGATAATTCTCAACCCACGCCTGTGCTTTCTGATGCGGTCGTACCGCTCATTTATCAAGGCAAGTTGGTAGGACTACTCTTGGTCCGCTCTGATGATATGTCGCGTGTATGGGCCGACAATGAATTGTTGCTACTGCATACAGTCGCGGATCAGCTGGCCGTAGCCGTTAATCATGCTCACTTGTTTGCTCAGTCTCAACAGCAAGCTCTCACGGACGCACTTACCGGTTGTTACAACCGCCGGTCGTTTGAAATGCAACTCGAGCGTGACCTGCACCTTGCCACTCGAATGCGCCAACCGCTTTCGCTAATCATGCTTGATCTGGATAATTTCAAAAATATTAACGATCAGGCCGGCCATGAAGCTGGCGACGTAGCGCTCTGTATGTTGGCCGATAATCTTCACGCGGAACTGCGCGCGGTGGATACAGCGGCTCGATTTGGTGGAGACGAATTTGTAATTATCCTGCCTCAGGCGAGCACCGAAGGTGCTGTGTTGGTTGCGGAACGCTTGCGCAGACGAGTCGAACAGACCGAGGTGCCAGGTTTTGGTCAGGTCACCGCCTCGTTAGGAGTCGCAACTTTTCCGACCCACGCTTCTTCACGAGATACACTGCTCGTTGCTGCAGACCGTGCACTGTATAATTCCAAGGAGTCCGGTCGTAATCGCGTAAGCTTACCCAATGATGAGAATTGCGAGGTTGATGTCAGCGCCCTGGATGAAGGTGACTGCGATGTCAATCTGCAAGACGCCATGCAACGTCTCTAAGTACCCGTGTAGACTGCCATCCATCTCTTTCGCTAGTTGTTTTATTAACCCCACCCTCTGTTCTGGTGTCTCGACAAAAAATCGCGCATCATAATGCTTTACCGTTTATTGAAGGCTTTAAGCTTTGTGGCGTGCGCATGAACGATCTAAGAAAATTCGGGCGTTACTTTCTTCCGTACAAAGTCTCACTGACGATCGGCATCACCTGCATATTAGCCAGCGTCCTTTTCAACCTCTACATACCGCTCATTGTCGGTGAGGCGATTGACGCTAACTGGACCGAGATTTCGTGGGCGCGCCTAACTGTTTCGGCGCTTAAAGTCCTGGGCGCCAGCGTCCTCAGCGGTAGTTTTCTGTTTTTGCAACGTCGCATTCTCATTGGTATGTCTCGCAAGATTGAATTCGACGTGCGGCAGGATTTCTACGCGCATCTCGTCGACCAACCCCAGTCGTTTTTCCAGGAGCACCGGATTGGCGATCTCATGGCCCGCGCCACGAATGATCTTGCGGCGGCCCGACAATTGGCCGGCCCGATGATCATGTATTCACTGCAAACTATTTTTGTGGTGATCATTGTCCTTCCGCTTATGTTTCTCATTAACTGGCGTCTTACGCTCCTGTTATTTGTGACTATGCCGCTGGTTTCCCTTACGGTGAAATTCTTTGGTCAGCAGGTGCATATCAGGTTCGAAAAGATTCAGGAGTTTTTTTCTCACATCACCGCGCGAGCGCAGGAAAACTTTACCGGTGTTCGGGTCGTTCGCGCTTATGCACAGGAGGGCGCGGAGATTTTTGCATTCAACGAGTTAAACCGACAGTATGCCCAGAAAAACCTGGGTCTGGTAAAGATAGATGCATTAATGCGACCGTTGATGCAATTTTGGATCGGGATGGGATTTGTCCTGATCATGTGGGCCGGCGTACCGGCGGCAATTGGAGGAGAAATTACGGTAGGGGAGTTCACCGTTTTCAATATGTATCTATTTCGATTGATCTGGCCCTTGATCGCGCTTGGTTATGTCGTGAACTTGTACCAACGCGGCACCGCAAGTCTGAAACGGATGAACGCGATTTTGGCCATTAAACCTGCAATCGCGGATTCGCCCGGCGTAAATACAAAGCCCTCGATTAACGGAACGATCGAGTTTCGAAATCTTACTTTCGCCTATCACCAAAACGACGAGCCGGTACTCGCTGACATTGACCTGCTCCTACCTGCCGGGCGGACTGTAGCATTGGTTGGTCGGACGGGAAGCGGCAAATCCAGTTTGGTCAATTTGATTCCACGCGTTGTCGAAGCGCCGAAAGATACAGTCTTTGTTGATACCTTTTCAGTTCGCGATTACCCTATCGCGCAATTGCGTTCCAGCATCGGATATGTTCCTCAGGAGACTTTCCTTTTCAGCGACACACTTGCCGAAAACATCGCTTTCGGCGTAGATAATGTTGAAAGAAAAAAGATCGAATGGGCTGCCGACGTCGCGGGACTGACGGAAGATGTCAATGGGTTTCCCGACGGGTTTGACACCCTCGTCGGCGAAAGAGGCCTTACACTCTCCGGCGGCCAAAAACAACGAACCGCGATAGCTCGGGCCATTATCCGAGAACCAAAAATACTAATCCTCGACGACGCTTTGTCATCCGTTGACACTTACACTGAAGAAAAGATCCTGGGGAAACTGCGCGATGTAATGGGAGGGCGAACGACTTTGATCGTCTCCCACCGTATCTCGACTGTTCGTGATGCGGATTTAATTTGCGTGCTGGACGAGGGACGAATCATCGAGCAGGGGACACATCATGAACTGCTCGATCTGCGAGGCGAGTATGCGGATCTATACGAACGTCAATTACTCGAGGAAGAGTTGGCGCGCACTTAAAAACCGGAGAATAAAAGTGTCTAGTAAAGAACCCAATCAAAACGACCTGGATCGCCAGTATCGCACCATGATGGTTCTGTGGTTGGCTTTTCTGTCGACAATTGGAGTCTACCTTTTCCTTTCCTTTGTTTTACCTCCGCATGAAGGAACTGCCGGCAAACTGCTGCCCATCGTTTTCAGCGCCGCAAGTGCATTTTTGGTAGTTGTCTCGTTTGCGGTAAAGCAGACCTTCCTATCGCGCTCGGTCGATTTACAACAGCCTCGCCTCGTGACCACTGGTCTGATACTGGCAGCGGCCTTTTGCGAGGCTGCGGCAATTTTGGGACTAATTGATCTGTTAGTTGTAGGGGATCCCTATTATTTGATTCTCATACTCTTAGCACTCGCGGGGCTTTTACTGCATTACCCGCGGCGCAGTCATTTAGAATCAGCCAGCTTCGGGAAACAGTCAGGGTTGAATTAACGAACAGATGTCCACGGCGGTAAAAGCGTTTCATGAAGAAGAAGCCATAGGTAAAACCTACGACTTCCAAGTCGCACGTAGACTGCTCCGCTACCTTCGCCCGTATCTGCGTTTGTTGATTCCAGCCTTAGTTTTGACGTTCACATTGAACCTACTGGGAATCCTTCAGCCTAAATTCACCGAGTACGCAATCGACTGGTTTATCCTGCCGCGGAAATATGCGGGCCTGCAGCTGCTTGTGGGATTGTACGTTGCGGTTCAACTGCTTCGTCTCGTGTTCTCATATTTTCAGGCCGTTCTGCTCAACACGGTCGGCCAATATGTAATGTTTGATATGCGCCGGGAGCTCTACGAAAAACTGCAACATCAGGAGGTAGCCTACTACGATCGCAATCCTGTGGGTCGAATCATGACGCGCCTGACTAGCGACGTGGATGCTCTCAACGAACTGTTCACGGCCGGTATTACTGACCTGCTAGGCGATCTGGTGATGATATTCGCCATCATCGGTGTGATGTTGTGGATGGACGTGCGCCTCACATTCATTACCCTGCTGACTGTTCCAATGTTGTTTGCCGCCACGACCTGGTTTCGCAAGGGAGCCCGGCGGGGTTACGACATGGTGAGAACTCGCATCGCTCGAATCAACGCATTTCTCCAGGAGCATTTCGCTGGAGCACAGACGGTTCAGATCTTTAACGCTGAAGCGAAGTCCATCCGCAGGTTTCGTGAGATTAATGCCGACTACCGCAAGGCCAACCTCGATACGATTTTTTATTATGCGGTTTTCTTTCCTCTGGTTGATTTCATCGGGGCCGTTGGAATCGCATTAATCATTTGGTACGGCGGTTACCGGGTCATGCAAAACACACCGGGCCACACTGTGCTTACTCTTGGAGCGCTTGTGGCGTTCATCCAATACTCAAGCTTTCTCTTTCAACCAATTCGCGACATCTCCGATAAGTACAATGTCCTCCAGGCGGCGGTTGTAGCTTCGCATCGTATTTTTAAGACACTTGATTTGCCCGTTGCAATCACGTCACCCACATCGGCGCCGAAATCCGGCCGAGCGATTGGCCACATCGAATTTCAAAATGTGTACTTTGGGTATAAGGGAGAAGATTGGGTTCTGAAGGATGTGTCCTTTAAGGTTGAGCCCGGACAGTCTATAGCGCTTGTGGGTCACACAGGCTCCGGTAAGTCGACAATCACAAATCTTCTAATGCGATTCTACGATATCCAGCGCGGCAAGATTCTGCTGGACGGTGTTGACCTGCGTTCCTGGGATCTCAAATCGCTCAGGGAAAACTTTGCCGTGGTCCTACAGGAAATATTCCTCTTTAGCGGGACGGTCGAAGGAAATATCCGCCTTGGCCGGGCTGACATCACGGAAGAACGCGTCCAGTGGGCGGCTCAGGAAGTCCACGCAGAACAGTTTATCAACAGGCTCAAAGGTGGATATCAGGCAGAAGTAAAAGAGCGAGGTGCGGGACTCTCTGTAGGTCAGAAACAGTTGATCTCCTTTGCCCGCGCGCTGGCGTTTGATCCAGCGATCTTGATCCTTGACGAGGCCACGAGTTCGATCGATACGGAAACCGAGCAGACAATCCAGCAAGCAATCGAGCGTGTTATGCGCAAACGCACTTCTATTGTCGTCGCTCATCGGCTATCCACTATTCAGCGGGCAGACCAAATCATTGTTCTTCATCACGGTGAGATCCGGGAACAAGGTACCCATCAGGAATTGCTTGCTCACCACGGTCTCTATTGGAAACTTTACCGGCTTCAGTATGCTGATGGGGCGACTTCCGAATCGCCTTCTTTGGTCAATGATGAGGACGATGAGGCAATTCAATCAGCCGGCCGCATGCAATTCAGTGAATAGTGAGCGGTGCCTGGGTTCTCTTTCGCGATGCCAACATGCTGACGGAGGCCGCTCCATAACTATTTTCGGTAGGGTTATACGAATCAATAAAGAAGCCCAGACGTCGCTTAACGTCTGGGCTTCAAGTATGTGTAGGTCAACTAATATAGTCGACGCATAAAGTTAACGACGACGCCGTTTCAATTTGCGCACAGCCTTGCGTGGCGCTTTCTTCGGTGCTTTCTTCGCGGATTTGCGTTGCCGGCGTGCAGGAGATTGCTGATTCAGCACACCACGCATACCCACCTGGTTCATGAGCGCATCCAAATATGTCGCGAAGCAATGCAAAATAAATGTGTGGCGGGCAGAGCCACAACTTGAAATCACTTCTCTTGAGATGTCCTCAAACTCGTCCCAATCCTTGTACATGAGCGAGTGCATAGTGCCTGCGCAAAAGAGCTTCAGATCCCGAATAAGTATGCTGCTTGACTCTGCGTCCTGCCGGTCTTCCGCCTCCTGCGTTAGTTTCATGAGCGAGGCCAAGTCCTGGAGTAACACTGTCGACTGCTCAAGCCGGTTCCTAAAATCATAGAAAAGTATTTGCCCGCTTACTGACGGATCAAATACGCGCACGAGGGTAAGTATTGACTGTTCGAAGCAGTTGCTCAAAAGCCCGTGTGCTCTCATCAGAGTGGGCCGCACTTCTTCCGCCGGCAGGTCACGGCTGATGGTAGCGAGGTCGTGGCCATATACTCTCTTCAGTTCGTGACGCAGGGCGAAGCTGGTACCGTCCAGCGCATGACGCAAAGGACCTTTGATTGCTTTTATCTTCGATGTATTTCTTTCGATGAATCTGGCAAGCGCTTTCGACTCGTTATCCACCAGCGAAAACGCGGCGAGCGTTACAGGCAGCGGGCCACCTTCCTCGACGTTAAGCTCGACGATGCGCAGGATGTCACGGAGGCGTGAAAGATTGATGAACACGTGGTGCACAGCTTCTGCGACGCTGGCCCCCTTAATACTTTTAAGGATGGATTCAACCTGCTTTTGAAGCTGTAGCTGGTTCGTCTCAGAAGCTTTGGGATCAACGACCTCGGGCGGCTGCGCCACGCGCAGCGGCCGTCTTATGACGTCAGATCTGTTGGTCCTTGCATGATTTGTGGCACCCATTTCCATTACCCCCAATTCAATTTTAGGAAGAATTTGGTGCGTGAGGCGCACTCAGGCTGCAAACAGGAAACCAATTTGTGTGCCATAAAACTATGAAATCAACTCGCGAGATTCTGGGGTTTCGAAGCGCGTCTTGGAGCTTCACGAGGAAAGGCAGGTCATTAACTTGTCAATTTGCGAGAATC
Organism: Pyrinomonadaceae bacterium; assembly: GCA_046262135.1. Taxonomy (GTDB): domain Bacteria; phylum Acidobacteriota; class Blastocatellia; order Pyrinomonadales; family Pyrinomonadaceae; genus PSRF01. Next base: position 18,104 of record JBHENH010000003.1, on the reverse strand, counting down.
AGGCTCTCATTTTGACTGACTGACCGCATTTATTAAGCAAGCCGCCTAAGGGCTTCGGTCAAATTCGACGAGTCGATGCGAATGGCAAAAACGAGTGGGGACTGGACCTCCTGAGTTAATCCGGTGGTGCGGGATCCAGCTTGTGATCCCGGTGGTCATCATTCTTCCGCTAGAGTTTGATTACCTGGAGGGCCCTAATCAACAGCGTTTCCTGCCGAAATCTTTCTTGCAAAGACTCCCGGTACTCTGCCCACCATGATTCCGCCAGTTCCTCTGCCATCACCTCAAACATTACGACGTCATCGCGGCTCACATTATCCTCGCCTTCTTTCCATAGACCTTCCCCTGGAGACCTCAGAAAGGCAGTGACTCCGCCAAAGCGCTCGGTCAGATCCTTTCGGACTAAATCAAAATCGGGGCGCGTGAATGAGCGTCTTTGATTATCGTAAAGAGGCAAGAATAGTTGAATCAGGTAGATAGCTTTATTATCTTAGCGCAGCTCCCTTAGCTCTAAATGTTAGAACAGCAGCAGACGCTACTGACAACAATTCTGTTAGCCAGGTCCTAAGCTTGTAGCCACGACTGGAGCGACAATAGTGCTGAGTATTATTTCTTTTCCTAATTTACCCGGTGGAACAGCTGCCAGTCGCTCCGCTACTCCGCAGCCAAAGCTGGCAGCATGCGCCCGTGGATATTCTGAGTTTCGGTGCGGGTGCTTTTCTATTGACTGATGATTATGCCGGCGCCGTCTACTATATCTACGAAAAGTAAGCTGGACGTTCTTGAAAGGACAACTTCAATGAGTAACGCACACGAGAGCATGATGGGTATTCTGAAGCTCTATGAATTGCGTAGCGAAGAAACTATGCGCAAGGCGCGCGATTGGTTTGCAATCGGTTTTTATCCGGAAAGTACACAGGATATTCTTAATGTCCTGGTCGGCAAGCATAGCGCTGATTTCCGGATGGTGGTTTCTTACTGGGACATGGCGACTGCGTTCGTTGTGTTAGGCGCAATCAACGATGAAATGTTCAATGCAATAAATACAGAGCACGTCGCCGTGTACGCCAAACTTCAGCCATTTCTTGCGGAATTTCGTGCAATGCCCGGCGTTCCTCCCTATCTGTACTTGCACCATGTCGAACAGGTCGTGCTCCGTATACCTGATGCCCAGGAACGCGTGGCAGCGATGAGGAGATACATGAAGAGTCGTAGGGCATCGGGCGCAACAGCGGCTACCGCAGACCCATCAAAAGGTTAGGCACCTGAATTCGCAACTGAGCCGGTACCAATTTCCAGCGAAAGGGATCCAAATGAAACTCAAGATAGAGCTCCTAATACTTTCTATTCTGATTTTTGCGAACACAGCGCCACAATTCTCAGGTCAGACGAACCTTGCGCCCGAAACCGGGACATGGCTCGGCCAAACAACTTCGGCAACCGACGCGACACGCCTGGCGCAATTGGAAAGTCGCCTGGAAACACTCCGGCAGGACCTGAAAATTCCAGCATTCTCTGCGGCCATCGTCAAAGACCAGAAGGTCCTGTGGGCAAAAGGTTTTGGTTTCGCCGATATGGAAAATAAGATACCGGCGACTGAACATACGCCATATCACCTCGCTTCGCTTACAAAAACTTTCGCTTCGACAATCCTCATGCAACTTGTGCAGGAGGGAAAGATTAGATTGGACGATCCTGTTTCAAAGTATGGGGTAACTCTCGAAAGCGAGGGAGTCATTCGTGTGAGGCACCTGTTGTCGCACACCTCTGAGGGCAATCCGGGCGAACAATATCGATATAACGGGAATCGCTTTGCGGAATTGGATAAGGTTGTTCAGAAAGCTTCCGGTAAATCGTTTGGTGAACTTCTCATAGCCAATATTCTGGATCCACTCGGGATGAATGAGACTGCGCCGAACGTTCCGAAGACCGTCAACACAAAGTCACCAAACGGAACGAGTCCAGCGGCGGAAGCGGACGTGAGAATGGCGGTCCTCGACCTTATGGGTGGTTTCAACACTGGTAACGCTGATCAAATCGAAAGTCGTTTAGCTTTGCAGCACACTCGTTTTCAAGGCGAGGGAGGTTTTCTAACTCCGTTTATTGATGCGACAGAGCTTCGAGGAGCGTTCAAGGCCGGCTTTAAAGTGAATTTCGAGGTGCAAAACCTGGAAACGGCAGTTTACGGGGATACAGCTCTCGCGACGTTTATTATGAACGGTACTGTTACGCCACTGAATGGAACTCCGCGGACTGAAGGGCCATGGAGAAGTTCTTTCTTTTTGAGTAAACAAGACGGTGCCTGGAAGTTAGTGCACTCTCATCAGTCCGCGTTGAATACCGCTATCATTACGGAGAAGCGTCGGCAGAGGTTTGAAACAGTTTCGAAGACGCTGGCACAGCCGTACGGTTTCGACCGCGCATTCAACCCGACGAAAATCGTTTATCCGCAAGGCTTCAGTACCTCCGCCGGCTTGATTTCCACTGTGATGGATATGGCGAAGTATGATATCGCCATCGATCAAAACAAGTTTCTAACTAAAGAAACACAACAACTCGCCTTCTCCCCCACAGTCTCGACAAACGGCCAATCCCTGCCGTACGGCCTCGGGTGGTTTACACAAAACTACAAAGGCACAAAGTTGATATGGCACTACGGTTATTGGACCGGGAACTCATCTTTCATCTTGAAGGTGCCAGAGCGAAATCTTACCTTTATCGTAATGGCCAACTCGGACAATCTCAGCCGTCCCACAGATCTTGGTTCCGGGGAAGCACTTAGCTCTCCGGTCGGCGTCGCCTTCCTCAAGTCATTCGTCTTTCCCGAAAAGTATGGGGAGTCTGTGCCCGAGGTAAATTGGAATGCTCAGGTCACCGAAATAAAGGCGCAACTGAAGCAGGCGGAAGGAAAACCTTACTCTGATCTTTACACGAAGGACTTAATTTCGAAGATCCGGATCTATCAAAGTATTGGCCAGACGGCCGAGGCGTCCCGGTTGATGAAAACGTACGGAGAACTCTATTCCAAGCCCTTTCCCAGGGGGTTAGCGGAACTACCGGTCGTTGCACAAATTGTTCAAGTAGCAGACAGTGAAGATAAGACTGTCGCGTTCTCTTTGCCTCATAAACAGCAGATTCGCATCTTCGCGATCGGCGAAGGACAAGCCGGTGAGATGTTTGATTATGGTTGGATTGAGAATGTTGATAAAGGCTTCCCGGTTTGGGAGATGCAAGAGCTCAAGACTACGCACGCGGGCGGCGCCGGCAAAAACCGCAAGGTTGATGAAGTGATTAGCTTGCCGGCAGGTAACTACAAGCTGCGTTACAAGTCGGACGACTCGCATTCATTCGATCGTTGGAACAGTCTTCCTCCAGACATTAATTTCTGGGGAATCGTGCTTTATAAGAAGTAACTTATTGCGCGGGAATTAATGTTCTATCGACTGCGGGAACCCGGTTCCCTAATACATAATGAAACCACTTTTAGAGGACGCGGCGCAACGCGCTATCTCATACCTGGATGCTCTCAACGACAGAAGTGTTGCGCCATCTGCCGAGGCCATTTCGCGGCTCGCAATACTTGATGAGCCCCTGCCAACAAAGCCGACTCCTGCAGCTGAGATACTACGGTTACTAGACGAGGTTTGTTCTCCAGCGACGATGGCGATGGCGGGGCCACGGTTCTTCGGTTTTGTTATAGGAGGATCACTACCGGCGAGTTTGGCGGCAAACTGGCTCGCTGGGGCATGGGATCAAAATACCGGTCTTTACAGTCCTACACCGGGAACTTCACAGCTTGAACAGATTGCCCTCGACTGGATGCTCGATCTCTTTAAGCTCCCACCGGAGTGTGGCGG
>JBHENH010000003.1:406-14237 GCA_046262135.1 Pyrinomonadaceae bacterium | reverse complement strand
CTTTTGTGACGGGTGCGACGATGGCAAACTTTTCTGCACTGGCAGCAGCCCGGCACGCATTACTCAAACGCGCAGGTTGGAACGTCGAAGCCGATGGGTTGTTTGGCGCGCCTCCGATTACCGTGATCGTTGGTGATGAAGCGCATCCAACCCTTTTCAAGTCACTCGGACTCCTGGGCCTGGGGCGTAATAGAGTGGTTAGAGTTCCAGTTGATTCGCAGGGCCGTATGCGTGCGGATGCCATGCCACGCATGTCGGGCCCGACCATCCTTTGTGTGCAGGCGGGCAATGTCAACACGGGCGCTTTCGATCCTTTTCCGGAACTTTGCGAAACGGCTCACGCTGCTGACGCATGGGTTCACGTTGATGGCGCGTTTGGCCTGTGGGCAACGACTACCGCTTCTACGGCACACCTCGTGGCTGGTGTAGGTGATGCGGATTCATGGGCAACTGACTGTCATAAGTGGTTGAACGTTCCGTATGACAGCGGTCTGGCTCTGGTGCGAGATGCCGATGCGTTGCGTTCGTCAATGGCTATTACTGCCGATTATCTTCCTACCAGCCCATTTCGAAATCCGTCAGACTTCACCCCAGAACTATCAAGACGCGCGCGTGGTGTAGAAGTGTGGGCGGCCTTGCGCTCACTGGGGCGCGAGGGAGTAACGGAATTAATAGAACGAAATTGCCGGCAGGCCAGACGTTTTGCCGAAGGACTCGAAGCCGCCGGATACAAGGTATTGAATGATGTAGTGCTAAACCAGGTGTTGGTTACTTTTGGAGACGCATACACCACAAACCGCGTGATTGCGGAGCTGCAAAAAGAGGGGACGTGTTGGTGTGGCGGTACTATCTGGCAGGGGCATACGGCTATGCGAATCAGCGTTTCGTGCTGGGCTACTACGGATGCGGATGTGCATCGCAGCCTGGACGCAATGCTACGCGTTGCTCAAACGCCGCGACTAGACCAGAAGACCGTCTCTGGATAACGGGCCGAAATGTAAAAACGCAGCCTCAAGAAATAACTTCGAATGATTGTCCTCGAAACAGAGCGGTTGATACTTCGAAAGTTTTCCACGGACGATGCTGAGTTCGTTCTGGCTCTGTTAAATGAACCTTCCTTTCTGCGATTCATAGGCGACAAGGGCGTTAGAACCCTCGAGGATGCTCGTAACTACATCGTGAGCGGGCCGCTTGAGAGCTATGAACAACATGGGTTTGGACTCTGGGTGGTTGAAGTGCGCGACTCAAAGGTGCCTATTGGTATCTGTGGACTGTTAAAGAGGAACAGCCTGGATCACGCTGACGTCGGCTTTGCCTTCCTTCCAGAGTACTGGTCCAGGGGTTACGCTCACGAATCAGCTTCGGCTGTCTTAACATATAGCCGAAACGTAATTGGTCTAAATCGGATTCTGGCGATTACCAATCAGGACAATACCGGTTCCATTAAGGTGCTTGAAAGGATCGGATTGAAGTTTGAACGGATGATTCGATTGTCTGACGGTGATCCTGAGATCAAGCTGTTTGCGTCTGAAGTTTGAGTTTGGCTGGAGTCCTCGCCACGCCGATAAGATCGAGACATGAAGAGCAAGGTGCGTATTGGCACGTCGGGTTTCGGCATCTCGAGAATGAAGTATGTAGATGTTTTTCCCTGTGTCGAAGTTCAACACACATTTTATCAACCGCCGCGCATCTCTACCCTCGAGCGCTGGCGACAAGATGCGCCACCTGAATTTGAATTTGTGTTGAAAGCCTGGCAGCTGATTACGCATGAAGCGAAGAGTCCCACCTACCGGCGACTGAAACGAAAACTCAATGAGAAAGAAAAGCAAGATGCCGGATACTTCAAACCCACTCCGATAGTTAGGGAAGCATGGGAGGTTACATTGGAATGTGCCCGGGCGCTGCGGGCCAGTACCATCTTGTTTCAGTGCCCTGGAAGCTTCAAACAAACCGCACAAAACATCTCAAATTTGGAGAAGTTCTTCTCTCGAATCAACCATGATCTTCACAATCAAAAGAAATGGACCCTCTGCTGGGAGCCGCGAGGCGAGTGGAACGACGAAACCATCAAGCGCATTTGCACCACTTACAAACTCTGTCATGTGGTGGATCCCTTTACAAGACAAACCGTGACGCCGCAGCGCTGCTACTTTCGCTTGCATGGAAAGAATGGTTGGAGATACGTGTACGATGACGCCGAGTTGCAGGAGCTGGCCTCGCTGTTGCCAAAGGCAGACACAAAAAGCAGGCAGCCTTATGTGTTCTTCAATAACGTTCAGATGACAGAAGACGCGTTACGATTTCAAAAGATAATAGATGAGGCGGTTCGTCTGGATTTCAAACGTTGAGAGATGACGGACGTGCAGAGATGCGAGCTATCTCTTTGGTTGCTTCTGAGCGCCACCGTTGCGGTCTGTTATAATTAGTAAACCAATCGCTGCGCAGGTAGGAACAAATTGCCGAACTCTCAACAGCGCCAACCCAGACGTGGTTTCCTAAATCCCGCGATGGTCAGAAGTATTTCCTTCTGGATAACCAGCGCCTGCATCCTGGTCGCGGTCCTGGCTTCACTACTGGCGATTTGGAGGTTCGCTGGAACCGACATTCTTTGGCGTACCGTCGCAACCTGCGCCGTAATTGGCAGCGGCACAGTTGCGTTCTACTGGATCAACGTGCTGTTCGGCAGAACCTCGGAATGATTTCGAATTTACAATTGCTCAGCTGCTATCCCCTGCAGAAATCCTGTGTCGTGCCGCTATGGAAACCTCAATAGAAAAGCTTGCGGCTATATGTTTCCTGGTTACGGGGTTGTCTCATATTTTCCAGCCTCGAGTCTGGACAGAATTTTTCATTATGCTGCGGGAAAAGGGTGCGGTGGGGAGTTTTATGAATGGCCTGCTTTCATTTTCCGTTAGGCGCCATAATTGTTGCTTTTCACAATGTATGGCACGGGTTACCCTTGATACTGACAGTCATCGGTTGGGGACTGTTAATCAAGAGCGTGATCTACCTCACGTTCCCGAAACACGGGGTGCGAATGTCAGCGCATGTTTCCCTCGAACGATCGTGGGGGTTTGTGGTGGCGGGCGTCGTATCGGTTGCAATTAGCGCATTATTGCTTTTTCCTCTGCTTTGGAATTAGACGCGCAGTCTCCTCGACTCAAGGCCTGGGCGCGGCCTGAGCTACGGGCTTAACAAATTTAGCTTCGTCCACAGGTACATTCAGCTTAATTTCAGTAAACTGCCGCGTTGAGCTATAGAATGGATCGATGGAAGTCACGCGAATCGTAAATGGCACCTTCATGCCATCAACCTCACGATAGTCTTCGTAATCCACTTGCTCGGGAACAAGTCCAACCATGGTGGGCGTCGAGGTAATCCGCCGCACCAGCAGACCGGTCTGGGTATCGAAGTAGAGTCGCTCTCCTTTACTGTCGGCGGTCAACCCTCGCAAGACATAAACTTCTCTCCCATCGATTTTGTCTTTTCCGCCAAAACTAATTCTGGCGAATTGACCTTGAACCTTCACGTCTCTAAACAGATCTGGGTAGCGCTTCAGGTAGAAGAGTTCTATCCCTTCAATATCGCGAACACCCCTACTACTTTTCTCCCAGGCGACCTGCCCACTAACGCCTCTTTCAAAAACGCCTTGTTTCGGTGTATTGAGAACGGTGTACATTTTGTCGGGCGCAGTCTGGTAAACCTCATACCCAAGACTGATTCCGTTAGAAGTCAGCCATGTTCCTTTCATGGTTCGCGTTTTTAGTCTGTCAATCACAGCTGCTCCGCCGAGAGCGTCTGTGTACTTCGCGAGGACCTGCTCGGCGGTTGGCGCAGGCTCTTTTGGACTCGACTCATTTGTCGGAACTAGCGGCGTTGCTTGTGCCAGCGGCAACTGGGGTGCTCGTGCCGGCGAAGTGCTCCCGCGATGGCAGGTATAACAACCTATAGCAGGATTGCCGTTGAAGCTTGCTTTGTTAAGACCGCGCACCATCCGAATCATTTCCCGGGCTGTCTCTTTTTCCGGCTTGTCATCTGAAACAAAGTCCCACTTCCCGTCCTTATTCACATGACAATAAGTACATTTGACGCCCAGAGAAACTCCGAAATAATTCATCACCGGGATCAGCTGCGACGCGGGCAAGCCATTAAGGACCTTGATGTTTTTTTGCACCTGCTCGACGGTTTTCTCCGGTGCAGGTGCCTGGTGGACCATCGGCCGCATCAACGCTGACTGCGCCGATACGACAATGCAGACAGAAGAGACGAACAGCACCCCGATACAAACGCCCAGCACGCGAAGGCGGATTGGGCAGTTGGTGACCTCGACTTTCATGCAGCCCCTTTCAGTTCGCTCGGTGGTTTCGGCAGACAGCCGGTTGGTGAACTACGTCGGATGCAAACGGAATGCATCCGAAAGTAATCGTTCGTTAGATTCGCAGATTACCTTATTAAACCGGTGCCGGAGGAAGCGCGTGCAGGCTTGTGGCTATTCTCATGCGCCGCCGTTTGGCGTAATTGCTTTTTGCGGAACTATGGCTTCCAGCGTTTTATAAATTTGCAAATAGATCTGGGTCTCGCGGGGAATCAATACTCGCCACGATGCTCCGCCTCGTCTGATGTAGAGCGGCAGCCGGGCGGCGTTTGAATTATATCCGGCCGCCAGCAACTCCGGCTGGGTCGCCAGCTTCGCACTGAGTGCATACTGTACGTCTTCATTCGCTGCCAGATCGTTCCATGTGTCCTGCATATATAGAAGCATGGCCTGAAGTGCATTAGCATGATTCCGCATACCGACGACGAAGTCCGGAAGGAGGCCCGCTCCTGGATGGCGTTGCCTGACGAGGTTATAAGCCCAGGGGATCATCTGCACCATGCCGCCGGCGCCTGCAAAGCTGACAGAATAACGATAAGTGTCCGGCTCGTTGAGAGCGTAGAGTGAATAAATTTCGTCAAATAGTGCAATGCGATTCTCCAGTCGAAAGCGGTCGTGGTCTACGTGTTCCACAAGACAAAGTCGTTCCGCTACCGTAACGATTTGCGGCGAGATAAAAGTTCCCTTCTCCCGCAAACGTCTCACGGCGAGATCGATCATGCGATGCACATACGCGCGTCCCGCTCGTGACAAATCCGGCGACAGCAACGCCGGATGCGCCGAGGTGTAGTAGGCCATTTCGCGGAATACACCTCCCTTCTCGATTGGGAATTCAACCACTAAAGGAGCCAGGGAACGTCCTTGATTGTCGAAGATGGCGACTGCTGTGTTGACGCCGTTTGCACGAAGGATGCGAAGATTCAGAGGCGTCCCCAACGAACTCGTCATTGTCAATTCCGCGCCCTTAGTTAGAAAGGTATCTTTATAAAGCGTGATTAAATGAATCCGTCCAGTAGTGCGGTCCAGGGCCGCCAGCGTAACCAGATCGGTTGAAGGGGAGGTCATCGCGGTTCGCAATGGTCGGGACCTCAAGAGGCGTTCCGCTTCACTGATTCGCGCGAGAACGTGCGGCGGCGACATTTGATATTGAACTGACAGTGACTGGTCAACGCGACCGGGAGTAGCTGCCGGTCCACCGGCGGTCGGACGAGTGCCGGCTTGATTACCTTCCACTACGGCCGGCGGCGTAACAGGCGCCACCCTCGGGGCAATCAGCGGAGCACTCGGTGGCGGAGTCGGCGATGACTGGGATTGTGCCGGCCTCGACGTGATTGTTCGTGGTCGCGTTTCAGGATTTGAGGGAGAAGTTTGAGACTGTGTCTGGGCCGGCGCCGGTGCACTCGCAAGAGCAACAGAAAATAGAGCGAGGATCGTTAGTTTCATAGGCAATTCCAGAGCGCTTCCAAACTACCGGGAGCCGGCAACTTGATTTAGATTCGCGCACAGTCAGCAAAGTTGTCAACCTGAGTGTTGTCAGGTCTCGAAAATCTCGGACCCCTTAAATGCCGACATAAGCTTAATAAGCAGCCCGATCCATTTGTAGGTGTCAACCCCAAAAAAGAATTTGCTCCCGAGACTGGTCCCGGGAGCAAATGAAAACTTTTGGGGGATTATCGGTTAGCGACTCGCCTGAGAATTATTGACAACGAGGTCGTGATCCATTCCGCCGAAAGCCACGCTAGTTAATTCTGTCTGATCACCGCTGCGTGTTGACTTCACTTCGAGCGTGCGGGCCTTACGGTCTCGCTTTGCAACAGTTGTTGATGCCCGAGCAATGACCTTGCTGCCTTTCATGATCGACAGCTCTTCGGTCTTATCGTCAAACTTTATTTCATAGCTGCCCTTGTTTACGAGCGTGCCATTTACCTTGATGTCTTCTTGAAAAGTCACTGCCTCTTTCTTGGACTTTCCAAGAACGATGCCACTTGCCAGTGAGGCGACTACAAGGGCCGTTGCGATGCGATTGAGAGTAGATTTCATGTGGAAACTCCTTGCTAATATTTGTCGTTACTCCAGGGGGAGTCTCCCTTACAAACGAAGTGAGGAGTATTAAGTTCCTAAAACTATTTGCATCAACAAAACTTCACTGAATTGTCCGAGCATTTGGATCGCGATCCATATAAACTTAAGATCAAGTGCCAGGTGAGTTATCTACGTCTAGCCAATCCCGCGTCATGTCACACCACAAGGCGAGACCACGCCACTCCTTGAAGCGGGAGTAATAGCGTTCGATCTTTTTATCCGTCGTCTTGCGCCCATTATTTCGGACCATGAAAAACTTCGCCCTTGTCCACGAATCTAATGCGAGTCCATCATAGCGACCCACCAATTTGAGCAGGTTTTCGGCAGCATACGGGCCCACGCCCATCACGCCCTTCATCTCCTTAATAAGTTCCGCGGTAGGCAAGGAACTCTTCAACCACGATTCAACATCGAGCTCGCCGGAAGCGACGCGGTCCGCGAGCTGTTTGAGATAGGGAGCGCGATAGCCGGCCCTAACCTCATTTACATAGAACTTAACGGGCATCAAGGCCATGGCTTCCGGCGTAGGGAAGGTACGTCGTCCGTCGTTCGCCTCGCGGCCGAGGGTATTCACCAACCCGTGAACCATTTTTTCGGTGAGGGACCACGAACAATTGGTCGTACAAATCATCTTTACCAGATCTTCGAACACAGTTGGCGAGCGCAGCATGCGCCCTGCCCCCTGCGTTGGGATCCAACTAAAGTCCCCATCCTTGACCAGCAATTGATAAAACGCGCCCAGGTCATCATCAAGCCTGAGCATATGCCGGACATCGGTCACCACCTTACCAGCTGTTTTCTGGCTGAGCCCCCGCGACGGCTCAACCAGTATGGATCGCTTTCTCCCGCTGATGCCGACGGTCACGGGCTTTTCACCGCTTACGTCTAGCGTGCGAACCAGCACCCACTGCTTGCGATCCATCTGAAAAGGCGGTAGTTCACACCAGCCGTGACTAATCACCGTTCGTTTGAAATTAAACTCGGGCGGAGTACTAATTGAAATTTCCATGGATTTGGCTGAGCTTGGGAATGAAAGCAAAACCTATTAAGGAACTCCCAAAAGGTTATGTCGAATAGGTGTTATTCGCAACGACCGACCGAATAGGCTGCTCAAAACGAGCGGACGGCTTATCGCAAAGCAACTAGATTCCGCTCGGGCGATCAGTATGCCGCGTCCGGAATGCTGTCGCACGTTCTATTTGTACGTTTCGGCTACAGTCAAGCTGATTCTTGACAGGATCGTCTGCGCCGAATAGACTAACGCCACTTGAAAACAGAATAAGGAAGGCTGTACTCACCACCCCCTGACACTTGGGGATTCGGTGAGAGTAGAGTCCAACAACTGAGCTCTCTACAGTAGTACGGTGACCGTAAGCACCGCTTCCAACGATAATTAGAATCCGGAGCTTTCCGGTTTTCTCGCCCCACTGGGCCTACAATTAACCCTGTGGGGCGATGTCGTGTCTGGAGCCGATTATTCCTGCGCTTGTTTATTCCGCAAATAATAGGACACGGTAATTTTCGCTACCTCAGATGTATCGGATTCGAAATTATCCATGGTTGGTTGCCGACTGGTGGAGGAAGCCGTGACAGGTAAACTTCCACGCGATAACTTCCCTTCTCCCTGGCCACAAATTCTGTCTTTCTTACGCCGTTCGTATCCTGAACGGCTACCCCATCCTTCAACAATACGATGCGAGCCTCAACCGGGACATTGATGCTCAAGGTAGCATCAGCCTCGAGCTTAACCTCGTCGCCCATCATTATTCTGCGATCGCCAACGGCTGCGGTAAATCGAAATCCGGACGTATCTCCGAAAAGGTCAAACCCAATAAAACAGTTCCCCGAAGAAAGAGCTCGCAGAAGAGAATCTTGATCCAAACCCGAGACGGATGTGGGAGTCACAAGCGCGTGCAGGCGTACGAGACGAAAACTTCTCTCATAAGGATCGAGCTTGAACCCGATCAGCGTTTTTCCAGAAGATTCGTTGAAGCTGATACCCACATTGGCGTGAGAATCATTTCCAGCTATGGCTGTAAGTTTTTCACCTCTGCTAACGATAGCCTCGTCCCATTTCGCCAAACCGGCAGTGGGTCGCTCGTAGAACGTGGCAAACAATAGATCAGGATAGGTTGGGTAAGACCAAAGTCCATCAAAGAACATTACCAGGGGATTAATCCGCCGCGCGTTGGTGTAAACGTTATAAACCTCGACACCTTTGTAACCGGGTGTGTCCCAACTCTTAAACTCCGCCGGATATGCGATGAACGCCAGGCCGGACGCACGCCGGGCCAACACGTCCGGCGTGGACCGTTCACCATCCGACCTCGCTTCGTCATCGCCCGGGAAAATCAGCAGGCGATCGCTACTCGCGGTCCCGACTTCGTTGCCATTGATGAAGAGCACGCCGCCGTGTTGACCCTTCAGCGTCGCCTCAGCGGTGTTGAAATCCTTCGCAGGGTGCTCTGTCATCAAGACAAAGTCGAGTTTATTGGACTGGGCTGCCGCAATGATCTCCTGGAACGTACCGGTGCTGTGGCCTCCCAGAAAAGAGTGAACATGGGCGACGCCTTTGTACTCCACGAAATTGTCGATGAGCCGCGTATCCTGGCGCCCGGCGTTGATGACTTGAATCGCCGAGTGAAGACGTCCGAGTTTGTAACGACGATATGCGAACGGAACTTGAGATAGGACAATGAGGACGAGCAGGATTAGCAGAACTCTATTTCGAAGGCTCATAACCGGAGTCAACCTTCGAAATCTACCGAGGCAACAGTCTCGCTTATGCTGTTGCCGAAAGCCGCGACTTTGATGTGTTCCGGGTGAACTGTGTAAGCTTCAAGACCAACTCGGTCACGAAATATCGCAACCAGACCGGTGTTGAAAGAACGGGGTAGACCTAAGACGTCGAACCCCGCTACCAAACTCTCGACTTCTCTGAGAGAGCACAAACTACGTAACAGCCGCACATGCTCTTCCCGAACCTCTTGCTCCACATCAGAACGATACCTCCAAATGACCATATGTGTAAGCATCATTTTCAAACGAACCGGCAGCGGTTACTTCAAGAACCGATCAAACCATGCTAGCGTGCGTTCAAGAGCGTCTACTCGATGTCGTGGTTCGCGCAAGCCGTGCCCCTCTCGCGGATAACGCACTAACACAGTTTCCACTCCGCGACGCTTCAATGCCATGTACATCTCCTCAGCTTGCGTGATGTGAACGTCGTTGTCCTGCTCGCCGTGAGTGAAGAGTGTCGGTGTCTGCGCTTGTTTCACGTAACGCAGTGGGGACCATTGCCAAAGCAAATCGTAATTGTCCCAGGGGAAGCCGCCAAACTCTGCGTGGATTAGATCCTGATAAAGCGAAGTCGAATAGAAACTAATTAGATTGCTCAGGCTCGCATGAGAAACTGCCGCCTTGAAACGTGGGGTTTGAGTGACGATCCAATTAGTCATAAAGCCGCCATATGACCCACCAGTAACCCCCATGCGATCAGAATCGATCCAGTTAAACCTGCGCAGCGCCTCATCCACAGCCAACATCAAATCTTTGTAGTCGCCTCCGCCCCATTCATTGAGCGTACCATCACTGAATCTTTGTCCGTATCCACTGGAACCTCGTGGATTCAGATATAGAACCGCATATCCGCGGGCGGCGTAAACCTGGAAAGTCGGATTAAAGGCGTAGCCGTACATTCCGTGCGGTCCACCATGAACACTCAGAATCAGCGGATACTTTCGATCCTCGCGCCAGCCGAGCGGTTTCATCAACCAGCCCTGGACCTTAACCCCGTCGAAACTTTTGAAAGAAATGTCATTAGGTTCGATAAGTGAAGATGCGCGAACAAGCGAATCATTCTGTGACGTGACGCGCTGGGCGGTCCTGCCGAAGGCGGCGGGAGCGATCCACACTTCACCAGGATTTATGCTGTCGGTCAAAACGAAAGCTAATTTTCCCAGCGAGTGCGAGTTAATACTAAAGCTGCTGATTTGAAATGGCCTCGGTGAAAGCTGGGGCGGCTCAGGCCGGGGGTTTGCCGTCACATCCTCATGTGAAAAGACATTCCTGCTGGGTCCGGCTTCCACGCCAACAGTAAACAGATGGGTCCGCCCGCTGTCGCCGGCGAGGTAATAAATGGAACGGCTTTGAGAAGCCCATTTGGGGCTGCGCGCGCGCCGATCCTGATCCGATGTCAATTCTTTTCTTGTCGATCCTGAGACGTCGCTTATCCAGACATGCCTGTCTTCCGCTACGCTATCAATGGTTGTTACGTCGCGTTTTGTTGCCGTGTACGCGATCCACTTTCCGTCGGGGGACCAGGTGGGCTCATATTCGCAGCCTTTTGTCTCGGTGATCCGGCGCACGTCGCCACGAAGATCCACGGCGAAGATGTCAGAATTGTTGTTAGCATCCGGATCGGGCTCGTGGTTTGAGAGATAAACAATCTCGTTTCCATTGGGACTAAAAGTTAGAGCGTGATCATAAAACGCTCCAGAGGTGAGTTGCCTGGACTCTGGTTTATCGACACTGGTAATCCAAATGTGTGTGCGACGGCGATCAGAAAAAGAAGTGCGCGACTTGTATTGAATACGATCAATGACCCGTGGATCATCCGACGATGTTGAGTCCGTTGGGTTGAACGTGGATAGGTCTGGAGGGCTTGCAGGTTCTTCGCTGGCCGAGATGTAAGCGAGATGCTTAGAATCTGGAGACCAGGCGACAGTTTCGCCGGCGTAGGTAATGAAGAAGTTGGTAATCTGGACCGCCGCAATAAAACGAGGCTCGCGATTCGACAGAGTTACCGTCCATAGACCGTTTTGTGCATTGTGATTACTGACGAATGCGATCATCGTGCTGTCCGGCGACCAACGGGCGTTGGAAGCATTCCAGCCTGGAGGCAGTAGAGGGGTCGAGGCCGATGTCGCGCGGGGCCATTCCGCAGGTCGCCGCTGAGCGGTGGGCGGTAACGCCGCCGTCGGTAATTCCCTAAAATCTGTGGAGACCCGTGCAAGCCATAGAGTGCTGGTCGTCTCCTTGCCTTGCACCGTGGAGACTGTATAAGCGATCCATTGGCCATTAGGAGAGATTTGAGCGTCGCTCACATCGGCAACACGCAGGATGTCGCTTGGCATGAAAGGACGGCGCGTTTGAGATACAGCAGAGACAAACGACGCACTCCCGATTATGGCAGCCGCGATAATCGAGAATGCTTTCTTCGCAATTTCAGGCATGGATGACCGTAACTCTAGACGGATTTATTTTGGACTGGGCTTAGACGTCGAGGGACTCGGGCGCGGAGTTGGGCTCGGTTGCGGCTTCGGTTCCTCGACGGCCAGGCTGTTGCGTACGGTGTCCCAAGCCGGCATAGCTTTTGTGAGCGCTCTGTCCGGACCCAAAAAAGTCAGGACTACGAGACGCTGTCCCACCACGCCCCAATAAATTTCGGCCGCCCCGGGTACGCCGTCGAGCGACGCTCGAATCTTTACCCCTTCCGATTTAACGGCTGCGATGTCTGTCGTCGCAGGAGAGGTTTGGGGACGCGCACCTGCCTGCTCAAAAGACTTAGTTGTCGATGCGATGATCAACAAGTATCCGCTTGGCCTCCGCCATTTTTTCAGGTGACGTGACCGGGGTGCGAAAAACGAAGACTGTAATCTGAGCATCACTATCAGGCCGCCCCAAAGTCAACTGCTACGCATCAGCATTGCTTGTGTCGTTAAAGGCCCACTCAGCAGGATATTTGAAGCTAAGCCCGTCTTTGAACTGTTTCCCTTCGCTAACTGCGGTTTGGGCAAACGCCGCCATGGCGCACGCCACTACCAACGCAAATACAGGAAAGAAGCTAGCCAATGATTTCACGATACACCTCCGGAAAATCTTTTTACGGTCTTGAATAGAGGAGAGATCCAAGTCTAAGTGCAATACCGTGTCACCAAAGGACGAGATGGTCAACCACTAGGTTGCGCAGCCAGTAACTCTAGTTGCTGATTCAATAAATCCCAAACCTGACGCACATGCCTTTCGCTCGTACGAATGTTTCCAATGGAAAGTCGGAGCGTAATTTTATCGTTTAATTTGGTATGTGATAACAGCGCCTTTCCGGTCGCATTTACTCCATGCATGATCGCTTCGTTTAGCACGTTCAATCGACCGTTGCGCGCGGCCTCAGACGTAGTATCCAACTGGGGACACGCACGAAAGCAGATCAAAGCGAGTGGCACAGGAGCCAACAGTTCCCAATTCGGCGATTCTTCCACCCATGAAGCAAACTGTTTCGCCAGGCGACAATGTTCGCGGATACGCGCCGCCAGCCCATCATGACCAAAATAACGAATGATCATCCAGAGTTTCAGCGCACGAAATCGCCGGCCCAGTTGCACACCATAGTCCGATCCACTGCGGACTTTCTCCTGCTCAGGGGTTCGGAGATATTCAGGCACGAGCGAAAACGCTCGTCGCAGTAAATCCATATGCCGGCAAAACAAAACTGAAAGATCAAAAGGCGTGAATAACCACTTGTGTGGATTAACTGCGATTGAGTCAGCTCGCTCGCAGCCTTTGAGAATGTGTCTCAATTCCGGCACAACCGCCGCCGAGCCCGCATATGCTGCGTCAACGTGCAACCACATCGCGTGCTTCTCGCCAAGAGGAATAATTTCAGGAACTGGATCGATGCTGGAGGTCGATGTGGTGCCGACTGTTGCCACGATACAGAAAGGCACCATGCCGTTTCGCTTGTCCTCCTCGATCGCGGCAGTCAGCGCTCCGATGTCCATGCGAAACGCACTATCCACCGGTATTTTTTTCAAAGCGCGCTGGCCCAAACCAAGGGTGATGACTCCTTTCTCAATAGATGAATGTGCATGTTCAGAAACATAGACGCGTAACAAGGGCAGATCATTGCGGCCGCTCATTCCCTCTTCGCGTATGCGCAACTCTACGCCCTCTCGCGCCGCAGCGATAGCGTGCATGCTGGAGACGGAAGCGGTGTCGTAGATGATTCCTGTCATTCCCGCATCGAGCCCCATCATCTGGCGCAACCAATCAAGCGTGACTTCTTCCAATTCGGTCGACGCGGGCGATGTACGCCAAAGCATTGCCTTGTTATCAAACGCGGCGCTCAACAATTCGCCGAAGATTCCCGGTGCCGAAGTCGAGGTGGCGAAGTAAGCAAAGAACGAAGGATGGCTCCAATGTGTTAACGCCGGCACGATGAGTCTATCTACGTCGGCGAGGATTTCGTCCATCGGTTCGCCACGTTGTGGCGGCGACGGGCTAAGCTGGGCCTGCAAATCCCCAGGGTTAATCTGAGCAAGCACTGGATAGTCCTCGATGTGTTCGAAGTAATTGGCAATCCAGTCGATTAACTCG
>JBHENH010000003.1:0-294 GCA_046262135.1 Pyrinomonadaceae bacterium | reverse complement strand
CCTTTGATTGCGGTGTGGTCATTTCGGCGAAGTCTAAAGTAGCTGTGGACTAAATACCACGTTTTTGGAGTAGTCGTAACGCAAACTGTTGGTTTGCGCCGTAGCGCGGTTTCATTTCTGGTTGCGCGTTTGAGGTGCGCTGTTACGTGTCGAGCCGGCGGCTTGATGAGCAAACTAACAGTTTGCGCTACAACCAGATAAAGTTTGCGTCTGAAACGCAGTCGAAGCTATTATTCAGCCTCGAATTTAAGCGTACAGCAAATTTGCCTGTCAAACCGCCCACGCGGACCGCTC
>JBHENH010000002.1:37753-71927 GCA_046262135.1 Pyrinomonadaceae bacterium | reverse complement strand
GAGAAGTAGGGTTGACTAGGTTGTCGCGCCAACGGATTTGTATCGCGGAATAGTCCGCGCAGTGCGCGAAGTCTAAGCCACCAAGTACAAGGCCTGTGCCATTCGAGGTCTTCTAAGGAGCTTCGGAAGTACTAAGGAATTTGCAGAAACTGCGGTAGCGAGGCGCTGAAACCCGAATAGTGACAAATTTCGGCATCCGGCGATTGACGGTTTACGTCAAAAAGGATATGAACGCGGGGGTTACAGGCTCAGCACTCACCTGCTGTGGCTGCAATCTCAGACTCATCGTCAGCTCGGCGCCGGGGTGCGGGGTCGGTCGACCGTCGTCGTGGAGTGGACTCTGAAGAACGACGTTCATCTCTCATTTGCGCAGTCAGACTGCGTATCGCATGTTTGTCTAGCAGGTGGCGAAGCGATCTCACCGATAGGCCAAGCAACTCGGCTGCGTTTGTTTGATTTCCCGTCGTTCTGCGCAGAGCTTCGAGTACGTATGTTTTTTCGAGTTGATCTAAATGGGCGGTGAGATTGATGCCCTCTTCGGGGAACTCAAAACTTTCAGCGATATGGTGAGGGTTATAGTTTGTGATTTTCTCAGGCAAACGCTCAGGTTGAATTGAGTCTGTTGTTTCAAGCGCCACGGCCCGTTCGATGGCGTGTTCCAACTCCCGAACGTTTCCCGGCCAAAGATAGTTGTCCAGTAATCGCAGAGCGGGTTCACTGAGGTCCAAATTTCGGCCGGCACCGGCAGCGAATTTCTCGACGAAGTGCTTCGCCAACTGAGGGATGTCCTCTATCCTTTCGCGCAATGAGGGAAGCTCGATAGGGATGACTGAAATCCTGTAGTAGAGATCTTCACGGAAAGTCCCCTCTTTAACCATGCCACCGAGGTCGCGATTTGTCGCTGCGATCACTCGCGTATCAACGGTTGTCTCTTCAGTGGCTCCGACGGGGCGCAATTTTCTCTCTTGTAAAACTCGCAATAATTTTACCTGCATGGCCGGAGACATTTCGCCGATTTCATCAAGGAATACTGTGCCAGTGTTAGCGGCCTCAAAAAGACCCTTGCGATTCGTATTTGCGCCGGTAAATGAACCCTTCACGTAACCGAAGAGTTCTGACTCCAGAAGGGTCTCAGTAAATGCCCCGCAATTAATCGACACGAAGGGCTTCTCAGCTCGAGGTCCCAGGTCATGGATGGCCCTCGCCACGAGTTCCTTACCAGTTCCTGATTCCCCTGTCACGAGCACGGTCGACTGTACTTGAGCTACAGTTTCTATCATCTGATAAAGCGCTTGCATTTTGGGAGACTTACCAATGATGTTGTTGAGACGACCCCGCGTGCGTTGCTCGTGGATTAAGGTCTTGTTTTCCTCGAGCAACGCTTCCTTCTCTTTAATCAACGAAATCTTGCCGAGGGCCCTCGCCACAGTCTCTTTAAGCAAATCATTATCAAAAGGCTTTTGAACAAAATCGTATGCGCCCAATAGGAACGCTTCGCGCGCTGTATCAACGTTCGCAAACGCCGTCATCATTACTACTTCTATCTCCGGCAAAAGTTCACGCGCAGCACGCAATAGCTCAATGCCATCCATATCCGGCATTCGCACATCTGAGACAATCAGATCTGCGGGAGCCGACCGCAACAATTGCATAGCCTCCTGGCCATTTCCGGCTGCACGCACGCTGTGCCCATCGCGCTGAAACAGATGCGTCAAAAACTGACGCATTCCTAATTCATCATCAACGATTAGAAGATTAGCCATGTAGAGAGTTCAGCGGTCCTCTCGAAGTCTAAAACGATGCTTTACAAGAGTCAGTACTAAGACCAACTTGTTACACCGTAACATTTAATTTCTCACTTTCGAGAGCCTTTTCGGGAGTGACGACTTCACGCGGTAAGTCGATTGTTATTGTAGTCCCTTCGCCTTCGCGGCTGCGAACATTAATTGTACCACCATGATCGCGAATGATTTGATAAACAATTGAAAGGCCCAGTCCAGTACCACCGGTGGTAGACGAAAACGGCTCGAATAGACGCTCCACTTGTTCCTGCGACATTCCGCGCCCGGTATCAGAAAAGGCAATTCGTAAACGGTTAAGCGAGTGAGAATGTATCCGAACGTCAAGCGTTCCGCCGTCGGGCATTGCTTGCAGCGCGTTCCGCGCAAGATTCCAGAAGACCTGTTGTAGTTGTTCCGAATCCGCATTAATCAAGAGGGGCGTATCAGGAACCTCTTCGTTGATTGAGTGCCGTCCATTTATTTCGGCGCTGTGACGAAGAAGCGTAAATGTACGTTTTAACAATTCGCCGATGTCAACTTTGGATTGAATGATAGAGCGGGGGCGGGCATAACTGAGAAAGTCACTAATTATTCTGTTCAGGCGATCAGATTCCCTCAGGATGATCTCCATCAGTTCAGTTTGGGCGGACTCGCCTTCCATGTCGGCGCGGAGCATTTGAATAGAACCGCGCATCGCAGCCAACGGATTACGTATTTCATGAGCAATCGAAGCTGCCATCCGGCCTATCGCCGCGAGCCGATCCTGTCTCCTCGAACTTTCTTCGAGCGTTCGAATGTGGGTTAGGTCCTGAAACGTGATAACAGTTCCAGTAGTCTCACCAGACTCCGAGAAGAGAGGAGACACACTGAAACCTAATCGGAGACGAAGGCCGTCGGCAGTTAGACAGTCGGCTTCGAACCGCGGGCACGTTTCTCCAGGCCGAGTGTTTTCGATTGAGTTAGGGATGATTTCCTTGATTTCGCCGAAGAAAATTGAGGCATCTTGTCCACGCACATCCGCTTCCCTGTAACCTGTAATTTCCTCAGCAGCAGCGTTGAAAGTATAGATTCGGCCTTGTAAATCCGTTGTCACCAATCCGGAACGTATTGATTGCACAATCCGTTCGTGTAGTGCCCGAAACGTCGCCAGGGACTGTGTGGCTGCTCTCAACCGAACATCGGATCGAGACTGACGCGCTGCCAACCGGGCGGAGAGGAGTCCCACAACCAGAAAAGCGATATCGAAAAGGCCGATCGACTGAATTGTTTGCGCAGCGGTTGCATCAAGAAGACCGCCTGACAATGGTTTGCTGAATCCGCTGAGGACGGCAAGTGCGCTGGATGTGAACGCGACTGCGCACGCTAGGGAAATTACAACAGCATCGCGAGGACTCAGGAACAGGCTCGATGCAGCGATGATGACGATATAAAGGGCGAGGTATGGAGAGTGAATGACATCAGTGGCCCAGACTAGCCAGGTAACCAGCAGGATGTCCACGACGAATTGAATTCTTGTGTGGAGTAAAAGCGTTCGGGATAGTTGATGAGCAAGAGCGTACAGCAAGGTAAGACCGCACACAATAAAGACGGCAGGCAGCATTTGCGCCCAAGCGCGCTGACCGCTTCCCCGAACCCAGGCAAGTCGTGCGAAAAAAAGGAATAGTCCCGCGGCGAGACGACCGAGAATAAGCCACCACAACTTTTGTCGCAGAGAATATCTTTTTTCGATTGCGTATTCTAAGCTCATTTCCTACCAGCCTAGCACATAGTACTTGCACTGCGGCAGATAACCGTATGCTGCAACGTGGATGTGTTTTGAGAGGGCAGTTGAGTTACTCCAAACCAAAGGGAGGCCAGAAACGGCCTCCCTCAAAAGGACTGGAAAGGATATACGCGTTAGTGTTGTGTTGAAAGCTTGCCGATCAATGTAAATAAAGGCAGGTACATCGCAATGACGATTGAACCAATTGTTACTCCAAGGAATCCGATCAAAAGCGGTTCCATTAGAGTCAGCAAGTTAGCTATAGCCGCGTCAACCTCTTGTTCATAGAAGTCCGCAATCTTACCAAGCATCGCATCTAGCGCGCCTGTCTGTTCACCGATCCCCACCATCTGCGCCACCATGTGAGGGAAAACCTCGGTTGCTTTCAAGGGATCTACAAAGTTTTCACCGCGCTCAACTCCAGCCCGCACGCTCAAAATTGCTTCTTCAATGATCACATTGCCAGCGGTTCGCGCTGTGATGTCAAGCGACTGCAAAATCGGAACACCTGAGGACAGCAGAGTTGAGAGGGTACGAGAAAATCGCGCGACTGCGATCTTCCTCATAATATCGCCAAGGATAGGAATTCGCAGTATAAGTCTGTCAATGTTACGCCGTCCACCGGTCGTTCTATAGTAAAAGCGCAACGTTACTACGGTAGCGATTATCGTAGCGACGATAACCAATCCACCCCAACCCGCGAGAAAATTACTGATGCCCACAACAATTCGGGTTGGTAGTGGGAGTTGTTCGCCTGGCCCAAGCAAGCCCAGAAATATCTGTTCAAACTGGGGAATCACTACGACCATGATCACAGCTACGGCTCCGATCGCCATAATTATGACAGCCGCTGGGTAAATCATTGCTGACACGACGTCACGTTTCAACTTGACGAGCTTTTCAATGAAGGTCGATAAGCGTTGCAGGATCAAGTCGAGAATACCGCCTGTTTCTCCAGCTTCGACCATATTCGAATATAGTTGATCGAAAACACGTGGATGGCGTGCCATAGCTCCTGCGAGCGTAGAGCCTTCCTCGACATCCTGACGTACCTGAAGGAGAATCTGTTGGAAGTATTTATTTTCTTGCTGTTGAGCCAAAATCTCCAAACATTGGACCAGAGGCAGACCTGCGTCGATCATCACAGAAAACTGTCGCGTGAATACGGAAAGATCTTTGGCCTTAACTTTCTTTCTGCCTCCAATCTTGGGAATTCCTATTTCACGCCCCTTTTCCTTTACGGAGGTAAGGGTGACTTGCTCGCGCCGTAAAACCTCTCTTAGGGCGTCGCGGTTATCAGCAACGCGTTCCCCAACGACAATTTCATTGAGACGGTTGCGGCCTTTGAATACGTAAGTAGGCATAGCTCAAGCTCCACAATCTAGTTTTATCGGTTCATTGGGGGACGAGATCCGACTGGCCTCGCCTGGGCATAAGGGCTCGCGTGTTTAGTGCCATTGCTGGTGTTAAGGCCGGACCCTCGTTCTATGAGTTCCTTTAATTCATCAACATTGGACGATCGCTGCATTGCCGTATCCATCGAAATCTGCCGTTTGTGAAATAGCGTGGCGAGCGATTGATTGAACGTCTGCATGCCATACTTGTCTTGACCCGTTTGCATCATCGAATAGATTTGGTGGACCTTATCCTCGCGAATAAGGTTTCTGATGGCACCGTTAGGAATCAGGATCTCAAGGGCCATCGCCCGGCCAGTCTTCTCAAGCCTTGGCAGAAGGGCCTGACATAAGATGCCCTCGAGTACTAGCGAGAGTTGCGCGCGGATCTGGGATTGTTGATCGGAAGGGAAGACGTCGATGATGCGGTTGATCGTCGAGGCTGCAGAATTGGTGTGCAGAGTGGCGAGCGTCAGGTGACCCGTTTCAGCGATTCGCAAGGCCGATTCAATAGTCTCCAGATCGCGCATTTCGCCGACCAGCACGATGTCTGGATCCTGACGCAAAGCTGTCCTTAAGGCTTGTCCAAACCCGTGAGTATCCGCATTGACTTCTCTTTGATTAACAAGACAGCCTTTGTGATTATGCAAAAATTCAATTGGGTCTTCGATAGTGAGAATGTGTTCGCGTCGGTCACGGTTAATTTTATCGACCATCGCGGCAAGTGTTGTTGATTTGCCGGAACCGGTCGGTCCCGTAACCAGAATTAAGCCTCTCGGTTTATCGCACAACTGTTTAACAATAGGCGGAAGCCCCAGATCCTCGAAGGCTTTAATTTCGTAAGGTATAGCGCGGAAAACAGCACCCACCGCGCCTCGTTGATTGAAGAGATTCGCGCGGAACCGGGACAGGCCCTTAACACCAAAAGAAAAGTCTAGTTCCAGGTTCTCTTCGAAGCGATGCTTCTGCGCGTCCGTTAGTACCGAGTAAGCGAGTTGCTTAGTATCAGCGGCCGTCATTTGACGGTACCCTTCAAGGGCTTGCAGATGTCCGTCCACACGAACTTGTGGCGGAGTGCCGGTCGTTATATGGAGATCGGAGCCGCCAAGCTCTGAGAGCTTCCGCAGAAGTTCTGAAAGCGATATTTGCGGGGCCGTGTCGGTCAGTGGCATCGAAACTACTCCTTAACGAATCACTCGTGCGCTCGAATTGTGAACGAGTATCTTTTCTAGTGGTTGGTTGTTCTACCGATTAAGTGGTTGACCGTTGGCAATGGCCTTAGCTCTGAGAGAGGCTAAGAACTTCTCACCCTCGGCCGGTAGCCGATTTGAGAATTGTAACGGTGCGTTTAGAGTCAAGCTGTAAATCTTTCCATCGATCTCAGCGAAGTAAAAGTTCCAAGACTTTTCAGGCGAACGACCATCACGAGGCGTTTGAGCAATAACCACGAAGACACGCCCGCCATTCATCTGACGCTCGTAATCATTTATTACCCAGCCGCCAGCATTGATCATTTTGTCGATTACTATGCGCCGCAAGTCAGAAAAGGCTGTACCTGCAAGCATGCGATGCTGCTCGCGTTGCGTCAGATAAGCGGGATTCGGACGGCTTCGCGCCACGACGGAAAGAGTCGCTTGCGTGGGCACGCTACCATTCTCAGTTCGAACTCTGACGACGCCGTTATCAGCAACTGTGTGATTACTCAAGCCGAGAGGCAATTTCGGAATCATGATTGTGGCGCCATCTCGATTGCTGCCCCGGTGGCTTGCGAAGCCAGTGGTCAACGATGAACGGCGACGAGCGAGGGCTGCCGCACGACGCAATCGCATACGAGCTCGGTGACGTCGCCACCATGCGCGCGAGTGACGGCGATACCGTCGCTGCTGATGGGCCGCCGAATTTTGGCGTAGTCCATGCGCCGTTGAACTGGCGAAGGGAAGCAGTACACCAACTGAAATTAACATCAATAGCGTCAAGGTAACTCTTCGTAACATAGTGGTCCTCATTTCGTTATGCCACAGTCTCTCGGACTACTTCCTCAAGAGTGGTTAATCCAGCGCGAATCTTTTGCAACCCAGATTCGCGCAGAGTGATCATGCCGTCTTCGATGGCTTTCTTTCGTAGTTCCAAAGAAGAAGCTCCAATCAAGATCAGCTCCCGAATTTCATCGTTTACTTCCATCACTTCGTAAAGGCCGATTCGTCCTTTGTAGCCCGTGTTGTTACAAGTTGCACAGCCTTTGCCTTTATACGTTTTGAGTGCCTTAGCGTCCGCTGCTGAAAACCCTACCTCCATCAGCGCTTCTGGAGGCATCGAGTGCTCTCGTTTGCAGTCCTTGCAAACTCGTCGGATTAGTCGCTGCGCCTGAATCAAATTCACGCTGGTCGCAACTAGAAACGGCTCGATTCCCATGTTCATCAACCTCGAAATCGTCGAGGGGGCATCGTTAGTGTGGAGAGTTGAAAGCACCAGGTGTCCGGTTAACGCGGCCTTAATTGCAATCTCAGCAGTCTCAAAATCTCGAATTTCACCCACCAGAATGATGTTCGGATCTTGGCGAAGAAACGCTCTCAGTGCCGCAGCAAAGTTTAGCCCGATTTGTTCCTTCATTTGAACTTGGTTGATACCCATTAAGTTAAACTCGACTGGGTCCTCAGCCGTCATAATGTTGGTCTGTATTGTATTGAGAGATTGAAGGGCGGAGTAGAGAGTATTAGTTTTTCCGCTTCCTGTTGGGCCAGTAACAAGGACCATCCCGTACGGTTTAGAAATATTTCGCTGAAACTTGACGAGTGACTCTGGTTCAAAACCGAGTTTCGTCATGTCGAGCATAAGATTTTCTTTGTCCAACAGACGAAGCACGACCTTCTCCCCGAAGAGAGTCGGAAGGGTTGAAACACGGAAATCCAACTCGCGCGATCGTGCGTCAACTTTGACTTTGATCTTTATTCGACCGTCTTGGGGAAGGCGTTTTTCCGAGATGTCCAGCTTGGACATGATTTTTACACGCGAAATTAAGGCATCGCGCATTTTTAATGGTGGTCTCATTACATCATACAGAACACCGTCTATCCGGAAACGAATGCGAAGTTCCTTCTCGTATGGTTCAACGTGAATGTCCGAGGCGCCACGCCGCAGTGCGTCCACCAGGAGCACATTAACTAATCTAACTACCGGCGCGTCTTCGCTTATCCTCGAGAGAGTGGAGAGGTCAATCTCTTCGTTGTCTTCAAGTACCTCAACGTCCTCCGTGCGGTCAGTATCGAAGTCGATGGTATCCAAAGAGACCAAATCCGCGTGAGTAATTCCACCGTTAGGCCCGTTCGGAAGAGCTCCCTCGAAGACAACTTCATCAACGCCGATGGAGGAAAGCTCGATCTCCCTTGAAGTGCCATAATACTTAGCAATGGCTTCCTGAATACTGGCTTCCGCTACCACCACGGGCTCCACATTAAGGCCCGTCATGAACTTAATATCGTCCATCGCAAAAACATTCGTCGGATCTACCATCGCAAGCGTGAGACTTGCGCCGACACGGGAGAGGGGTAGCACAGAGTACTTCTGAGCGACTTCCTGCGGTATGAGACGCAGTACGTGTTCGTCAATCTGGAATAGCTCAAGATTCACCGACGGAATGCCATACTGACGGGAGAGGACGGCCGTGATCATGTCGTCCGACACCAATCCTAGCTTTACAAGGTTGTACCCCAAGCGACCACCGTGTTCACGCTGATAATCCAGCGCCTCACGGAGATGTTGGGGGCTAATGAGATTCTCCCGAACGAGAATTTCGCCTAGTTTTGCGGACATTCGTACCCCAGTACTGATATCGGTAAGAGAAGATTCACGAGAAAGGGCCAGCGATCGCGAGAAAGACGCTATGCAGGCTGGAAACCGGACTGCGGACGGTGGTAAACACCGTTGGGCAAGCATAGTACAAGTTGATCGACGGCAGTGTCAAGGCAATTTTCCTGAGGAATTTTGGTGAGTATTAGAGGAATTGTGGGCCTAAATGAGGCGGAAAACTGCCTCAGAAAAGGGGCGGACGCCCGTCAGTCAAGCTTTGGGAAATGCATGAATTCGGGCGTCCGCTTGTTATCGTATTTTTCGTGTCGTTAAGGTTTACCGCGACGGCGAGTTGGCGACGCTTGGGGCACGACCTTTTCGGTGTTTTTAAGTTCCGCCAAGATGGCCTTGGCATCGGCTTTGAACTTATGGCCATCCGCAGCGACATCCACGTAGTGTTGTAGAAAATTTGCGGCGTCCTGATACTTAACTTTGTCACCTGTAGCAAAAAGTGACAACCCGGCGCCTAGATTCGCGTCGGCGTTATCGGGCTCAGTCGCCAAAATCCCTCGAAATTCGGCAAAAGCCTTATCTACAGACCCTGCGTCCAACAGCATTTGCGCAGCATCCAATTGCGCTTTCCCTTTCTTGGCTGGATCGGGCTCGACGGCAATGTATTCCTTGAAAACACTTAAACCTACGTCAGCCTGGGAGGGATCAGCCTTGCTTATGAACAGGCGCATGGCCTCGGCACCCACCGTTAGGGCGGCTAGCTTGTTATTATTGTATTTAGCCAACTCAGCCGGATCGGTGGGAACCGATTGAGTCTTTATGAACTGAAGAGCCTTCTGGCTTGCAGCGGCGGCGGCGCGAAAGTCTGCTTTTGCTGTTTCTAAACCCGCGGTTCTAGCCGCATCATCTTTAGAAGTGACTGCCGCGTTAAACCGTTCAACCCCACGCGCCGTGTATGCTCGGGTTTCATTAGTCAAAAGGGCCGGCTGCTCGGGGTCCGCGGCCAAACCTTCTTCGTATTGCTTTATTGCCTCGTCATAATTCTTAGCCGTTAAGGCAGTATTTCCAGCCTTGAAGGCTCGGAGAACGACCTCATTAGATTTTGTAATCTGCTCATTCTTTGCTGCGATCTCGGCATTCTTTTTCAACAGCTCTTCTCGCTTCGCCTTGTCTTCGGCCGTCTCCTTCACCGGGCTCGCGCCGACTGGAGCTGTTGCGAGCTGGGTTTTGATCTCCTCTCTCGTGAGGCGCCTACCATCACCGGGCGCTAGTTCTAGAGCATACTCCACATCTCTGCCCGCCTTAACGTTAGGGATCCAGTTGGGACTTGCGCCGGCGCGACTGGCCGAAATCACGTAATCTCCTGTATAGGGGAGTCCGGCAAAAACAAACTCCCCCTTCTTGTTAGCCTTAGTGGTGAAAGTCCCAGGAATGTCCATTCGATAAACGTCGATCGCCGCTTCACTGGCCGGAATCTTTGTTCCGTCCGCTTGTTGCAAAGTTACATGGCCGCGAAGCTGGCCTACTTGTGCGGAGACCAGGGTCGCAGCTGACGCAATTACCGATGCACATGCGAAGACAGGGAGAATGTATCTGCGAAACATCTAAGATTCCTCCGGAATATGTGGCGTAATTAGTGTTGTAGGAGAGGCCATAAGATGCATTGCCGCCTTTCCCGGTTGTAGTGTGGCCTAAAGTTAATAAGCACGCCTCTGGCTGTCAAGCATATATGGGATTGGATCCGCCATTGACGCATCGCGAAAGGCCCTCAAACGCAGCGCGCACGAATCGCATTTGCCGCACGCTTGGTCTGATTGCGCATAGCAGGACCAAGTGAGATGGAAAGGCGCATGGAGTCGTTGGCCCAGCGTGACTATCTCAGATTTTTTCAAACCAATAACAGGCGTGCGGATCGCGATTGAAGTTTCGGGTTTTGTGCCTACTTCCATTACTGCTTGAAAAGCGCGATAAAATTCTGGACGACAGTCAGGGTAACCCGAAGAGTCTTCAGCGACAGCGCCAATATAAATTGACTGCGCGTGAATCACCTCCGCCCAGCTGGTTGCAATAGCCAACAAATGTGCATTACGAAACGGAACGTAACTTGTTGGAATCGAGCCGCCTGCCAGGTTGGCTGGAGCAACACTAACGTTTCGATCGGTGAGCGACGAGCCGCCGATTTTCGCCAGGTGCTCCACAGAAACTGCGAGTCTATTCTTAACGTCATAGTGATCTGCGATATCTTCAAAGGCTTGTCGCTCTCGCCCCTCAGTGCGCTGCCCATATGACACATGGAGAAACGCGACAGCAGTAGCTTCTTCGCGCGCTATCGCCGCGCTCACACAAGAGTCCATACCTCCTGAGACCAGGCACACCGCTAGCTCCGAGCGTATTTCATCTAACTGCCCATCAGGAGTTTCGTAAGCCTGCTCATTCTGTCCACCCATTAAACGCCGCGTGCCTCCGGTCCCCAAACGTATTTGTGAAGTTGCAACTGCATGCGCACATCAAGTCCGCTTGATGAGATCCAATCAGCAAGATCTTTCAGGTCAATCTTGCCCCAAGCAGGTGAAACAAGTACCGCCTTTACGCGCTGTTCGAGCCGGTAATCTTTGATGACGTCTCTCGCATAGTTCCAATCTTCCATATTGGCGACCACGAATTTCGCTTCGTCTTTTTCGGGTCGCAACCGTTCGAGGTTTGGCCAATGATTGCGCCCATGCTCGCCTGAGGATGGGCATTTTACATCCAGAATAATCTTTGCTCTTGAATCGACATCCACGGTCGAAATGTATCCTCCGGTTTCCACCAGCACTTCGTATCCTTCCGAACATAAGCGATTAATTAATGTAAATGCTTCGCGTTGAGCCAACGGTTCTCCGCCAGTGACTTCCACGAGGTTGCACGCAAACATTCTGACCTGGTTCATGACCTCTTCGACAGCCACATACTGTCCCCCGGTGAAGGTATATTCGCTGTCGCACCAAACACATCGCATGGGGCAGCCAGTCAAACGGACAAACGTGCAGGGGCGACCCGCGTGAGTCGATTCCCCTTGAATTGAACGGAAAATTTCGGTAACTCTGAGCATGCAAACCAATTACATCATGTCTGCTTCGTTGCGATGAAAACGGCGGTTATACAAACGAACGACTCGAGTCGATTAGGATTGAAGTTTGACTCTAGCCCACGGAATACAGGCTGTCAAAAGTTACCAAATTATCAAAGGCGGCAACTCGCAACCTATGCACATCAAATTTATGAAAGCGGGAGAATAAACCAACCAATCGGTGGTAGCATAAATAACGCATCGCCGTTTCGAAGAGCCGTGAGTTTACGAATTGACCAAATAGATAAGCTGTTGGTTGAGGGTGCCGGCCTTTTACTAAGTCGCACCTCAGGCTATCACTACTTAGGCCAAGAGGTACTGGTCCCCCGCCTCCGCGCAGCTCTTGAAAAGTATCTCTTAAGGGATAACCCAGAGGCGTCGCGAAATGAGATCCGGGATTTCATCAATAACCTTCAGGCTGACGACCTTTGTCTGATCGTCGCTTGCGAACAAGGAAATGAGAAAGCCTGGAACGATCTGGTTGAGCGGTTTTCTACCACAGTTCGCTCTGCAGCACGTGCAGCGAGCTCGAACGAGGAAAGTGCCGAGGATCTCTCCCAGTCGATCTGGGCGGAGCTTTACGGGCTGAGAACCCGTGAGGACGGAAAGCCCACTGGAAAACTCGCATATTACTCCGGGCGTGGGTCGTTAGCTGGTTGGCTTAGAGCAGTCGTAGCTCAACTCGCGGTCGATCAACACCGCAAACAATCCCGATTTGTGCAGACTGAAGAGGACGGTGCTTTTGATCGGATGCTGCAGCAGAACCATAATGAGGATACATCCTTAGGACCAAGAGGCGTGGCCGATCCAGAAGCAGAATTGTCCGAGAAACTTGCAGGTGCTGAGTTGCAAAAAGCACTTTCGGCATCGATCAAGCAGTTATCGGCCGAAGATCGTCTCCTAATCAAATTGTACTACTTTGATGATCTTCGATTGAGAGAGGCGGGTGCTCTCCTCGGTGTGCACGAAGCGACCGCAAGCCGCCGGCTTACCCGTATTCACGCAGATTTGCGGCAACGCGTACAAACGACATTGATCGAAGAGAAAGGCTGGACCAAGCCTGAAACTGAGCGAGCGTTTTCCGTCATTGCGATTCATTTAGAAGCCGATGTTGAATCGTCGTTGACGGGCGAGAGCCGGTCCCGAAAGAAGGAGAACCGGGTCGTTGGATGAAGGCAAGTTACAACAAATGCTTATAGAACCTGTGATAATGCAAGCAAACGTCTCCAGTCGCGTTCTTTATAGGGAATGGTATTCGGGCAGATGAAAAACACTGAAAATGACGAAGTCGATCTGTTGCTACGCTCCCTCGCGCGACGCGGGACTGGGCAAATGGAAGTGGCACCTGGCCCAGAAAATGGAGGCGCTTCGAATCATTTAGATGCCGACGAATTAAGCTCCTACGCTGAAGGCGTAGTGCCGATGGCTTCGCGCGCCCGATATACTGCGCATCTGGCTGACTGCCAAAGCTGTCGGCATATCATGGTTCGGCTTTCACAAGCGGCGGGCATGCGTCGTCAACGTGCAGGTAGCGAGCATGCGGATTTAGGGTTTTGGACGAAATTTGCAGCTCTCTTTTCGGCACCGGTTTTGCGCTACGCCGTACCCGCGTTCGCCATTGCAGCAGTTATTGCGATTAGTTTGATCGGATTAAGACAACAACGTGGCCCGGAGTTTGTCGCACAGAATCAACCAATGCATTCGGCAACTCCATTAAACGCAGCCGCGCCGACAGATTCACAATCCAGTGACGAACCGTCGAAAGAGGAAGCAAAAACCGCGGCTACGGCGAACACTGATCCGACAAGACAAACAAGTGCTGCTGCGACCGATAAATCTGCTGTAATTGGTCCGGCCGGCGTCGGACGCGCTTCCGCCGAAACATTGAGCGACGCCTCCCGATCGCAACCCACCCCCGTTGCAGCATTGCGTCCTGGAGTGGCAGAACCTCCGCCGGCAAAACCGGTAGCTCCTTTTTTGCAGCCTTCAGTCGAGCCAGACAAGATGAAAGCCGTTGCAAAAACTGCGGAGACCGAAGGCAATACTCAGGAACGTCGTCGAGCTCAAGACAAAAATGAGATTGGCTATGCAAATGCATCACCCTCCCCTGCAACGGATAAGCTTGGAACACTGAGCGCCAAGCGCAGTGGAGGGTTGAGGGCTGAGAATAAAGCTGACAATCGATCCGGTGATAAAGACCAGAGGCAGGCCAGGGATGAAGGGGAAACCCGGAGCGTTGCGGGCCGACAATTTCGTCGTCACGGCAACACCTGGATTGACACGGCTTATACACTCTCACGCGCAACGATAAATGTCGCTCGAGGGTCCGAGCAATTTCGTGCACTGGTCGCGGATGAACCAACCATTCGAACGGTTTCACAGCAATTGAGTGGAGAGGTGATAGTTGTCTGGAAGGGCAAAGCGTACAGGATTCATTAATACGCAACCAACCTCAAACCTTCTGCGTTCGTTTACGTTGGTACTGTTCTCGCATGTATTTTGCTTCTGGATGTTTACGTCCAGCGATTCCTGAGTGGTACATTACACCCTTCCTGAGTATGAATTTTTGGTCCGGAGGTGTTATGTATTGTCCATCCTGCGGCAACGAGATCTCGGCGGAGTTGAGATATTGTAACCGCTGCGGCGCAAATCTTCTGCTAGCCTCATCAGGGAATTCTGCGCCGGTCGCGCCACCGGTAAAACTGACGATACCAACTATTGTTCTTGGGCTCACTATCACAGGCGGCCTAGGAATTATATTGAGCTGCGCCAGGGAATTGGCCGAAATACAACTTCATCCTGCCGCCATCACCTGGATGGTAATTTTCAGTATGGCCACCCTGTTTGGCTCTATAGCATTACTACTTCGCTTCTGGTCCAAAATGCTTTTGCTTAATCGAGATAGTCAGCAACAACCAAAAGTTCTCCGATCCCCCGTGGAAATGAGTGGCGCGCCCAGCCAGTTGCCACCGCATCTGGACTCAATGCCGAGCGTAACCGAACACACAACGCGCACCTTTGGCGGAGCTTACAAGGAACGCTCTGATTTTGGCGAAAGGTGAATCGTGCGCGAAACGAACTTAACTGTTCGCGATGGTCTGAACGATGATGCCCGGGATCGCAGTTAGAACTACAAAATCTAATGTGACGCGAGTCCGCCCAGTTCTCGTGCTGCTACTTTTCATCCATTGCGTAACGGCGCAAGCAGTGCCTCCTGTTTCAGAAGTGGTCCAGCAAGCACGCTCGATCCAATCCGCGCGTCTCCGCGGTCGCAATCAACAGATTTCACGAATCGTTCAGGAGATCGACGCGCGAAATATCGAGCGCACTATTCGCACCTTGGTGTCGTTCGGAACCCGCAATACGCTTTCGAAACAGGACGATCCGAAACGTGGCATTGGTGCCGCACGTGATTGGTTGTTTAGTGAGTTTTCAAGGATAGCAGAACAATCCGGCGGACGAATGACCGTAGAAAAACAGACGTTCGAACAAGTAAAAGCGGCGCGCATTCCTGTGCCTACCCAGATTACTAACGTGGTCGCTACCTTAAGGGGAACCCAATCGGACTCCGTAGGTCACACATATGTCGTGAGCGGTCACTATGATTCCATGTGTACTAGCCCCACCGATGCGATCTGCGACGCTCCGGGCGCTAATGACGACGCTTCCGGCACGGCTGCCGTCTTAGAAATGGCCCGCGTTATGGCCAGGCACAAGTTTGATGCAACAATTATTTTTATGGCGGTCGCAGGTGAGGAACAAGGTCTGTTGGGTTCAACCTATTTTGCGCAACAGGCAAAGCAAAGAGAAATAGACATCGAAGCGATGTTCACGAATGACATCATTGGCAGCTCACTGGGCGGTAATGGCGTTCGCGACCGTCGAACCGTCCGAGTTTTCTCAGAAGGTGTTCCCTCAAACGAGAAGCCGGAAGAGGCCACCGTGCGTCGCGGTGTCGGTGGCGAGAATGATTCTGCCTCGCGTCAGTTAGCGCGGTTCATTAAAGAAAATGGTGAGCGGTATGTGCGCGCAATGCGGGTAATGATGGTTTATCGGCGTGACCGTTATCTTCGCGGCGGTGATCACATCCCATTCCTTGAACAAGGTTTTCCCGCAGTTCGTTTCACCGAGCCGAATGAGGACTATCGTCATCAGCATCAGAATGTACGCATTGAAAATGGGATTCAGTATGGAGATCTGCCACAGTTCGACGATTTCAACTACATTGCGAATGTTGCGCGTATTAATGCCGCTTCACTGGCCCTTCTAGCACTCGCGCCCGCGCGTCCAAAGAATGTGGGTGTCCTAACAACCCGCTTAACTACTGACACCGACCTAAAGTGGGACAGCAACAAAGAGGCCGATCTCGCAGGCTATGAAATCGTTTGGCGCGATACTACATCGCCGGTGTGGACGAACTTTCGTGAGGTAGGGCGAGTTACCAGTTACACGATTAAAGGTATGTCGAAAGACAATTATTTTTTTGGCGTGCGCGCCGTAGACAAACAAGGAAACAAGAGTCCCGTCACCTTTCCGCGTCCCGTACGCTAATTCTCCCCGTTCGGCTTTCCACTGAAAAATTACCCAACTATAGCGGTCTATTGAACGTCTAAGCTCCCGGAAGCGGCAGTCTCAAAGACAGCTTCAAATTGTTGAGACAGGATTGACAGCTATGACACTCAAACATTCGCACTTACCCTCGGGCTTTGCAGTCGCGAGCCAAATTGCTTCGTTCCTCTTGGTTGCACAGCTTCTTTTCAACACCCTTGCGCTTACCGTGCAGGCTCAGGCCAGAACCTCACGCATCCCGCACGCAAACGCAAGCCTGACCGAGAATCAACGTATTCTGCACGTGCTGAATCGCTTGGGGTTTGGCGCGCGTCCGGGTGACGTCGAGCGGGTGAAAGGGATGGGGCTGGGAAAGTATATTGAAGAGCAACTCAGTCCTGAAAAGATCAATGATGCATTGGCCGACGCGAAGGTGAAGAACCTTCCAACGCTACACATGACCACGGCAGAACTCTATGAAAGGTTTCCTCAACCCGGTCAATTACTTCGGCAGCTCGAGCGTCGCGGAGAATTGCCTCCAGCGCTTGCTGCCGCTCGTGACAATCGCGTCAAAAACACTGCGAACGCAACTGCTAATCCTCCCAATGATCCCAGTCAGCAGCAGATGAACACCGCGATGGCGGCTTCACCAGAAATGAACGCTAACAAAGCAGGCGTTGGCAAAACAGAACTGAATGGCGATCCGAGGGATCAGAAGAAATATCGTCAGGCGATACGCGAGTATTACCTGGAGAATGGTCTGCAGTCGCCTCAGCGCATCACAGCTGAGCTGCAAGCTTCGCGCATACTGCGAGCTGTATATAGCGAACGGCAGTTGCTGGAAGTGATGGTCGATTTCTGGACCAACCACTTCAATGTATTTGCCGGCAAGGGTGCGGACAAGTGGCTGCTGATTTCATATGACCGCGACGCAATTCGCCCAAACGCGATGGGTAAGTTTTCAGATTTGTTGCTGTCAACCGCTCAGAGTCCTGCGATGCTTTTTTATCTGGACAATTTTCAGAGTGTCAGTCCCTCTGCGCGGTTGGGAATTGGACCAGGTCCGCGAGGGGTCAAGAAGGAACTGGTAGGTGATGAACCGGTTGATCGGCGTGCAGGGATGCTTGGGATGAGCAAGAATCCTCAGCAAGAAAGACCGCAGCAGCAAGCGCGCCGGGGCATCAATGAAAACTATGCGCGTGAGCTGATGGAACTGCACACGCTGGGAGTCGACGGAGGGTATACGCAGAAAGATGTCCAGGAGGTGGCCCGTTGCTTTACAGGTTGGACCATTCTAGCGCCACGCGGAGGAGCAGCAGCGGCAGAATTCGTGATTAATGGATCGCGTGCGCAGATGCTACGAGAAAATGCGGGAAAGTTTTTCTTTAATCCTCGCGCGCACGACAACGGTGAAAAGTTAGTCTTGGGCCACAAGATTCCAGCAGGGGGAGGCTTCAAAGATGGCCTGATAGTTCTCGACCTTCTCGCGCATCATTCGTCGACGGCGAAATATATATCGGCGAAGCTCCTTCGCCACTTCGTTTCCGACAATCCGTCGCCGGCGCTGGTCGATCGCATTGCAGCTTCGTTTACAAAAAGCGATGGAGATATTCGTGAAACGCTGCGAGCAATATTCTCGTCTCCAGAATTCAATTCACAGGAAGCTTACCGCGCAAAAGTGAAACGGCCTTTTGAATTGGCAATCAGCGCAATCAGGACCCTTGGCGGCGAGACTAATGGCGGGCCACAAATCCATCAGTGGATCTCGCGCATGGGCGAGCCTCTTTACGGATTCCAAACGCCGAACGGTTATTCCGATGCGACCGAGAGCTGGGTCAATACTGGCGGACTGCTGGAGAGATTGAACTTCGCCGTCTCCTTGGCCAGTAATCGTATACCTGGAACCCGTGTAGAGCTGGGTCGTTTGCTAGGACAGAGTGAAGACCTTCAGTCTCTTAACAAGACACAAATAATGAACCGGTTCCTGGACATCATTGTGGCTGGAGGTGTTTCGTCACAAACCAGGCAGACCCTTATGAAACAGCTTAGCGATGAAAACTCGCTGAACCGATCGGCTGAGGCCGGGCAAACGAACGGGCCTCCGGCGCGAAGGCGCGGCGCACAAACGGGAACCACAGAGGTCAATATTGCCGACCCAATTGCCAGGGTGGTGGGATTGTTATTGGGTTCGCCGGAGTTCCAAAGGCAGTGAAAAAGACCGTTCACTTTGAATTTAGAACTTTGCCTGACATCTCCCGAGGTAGTGAGTTAGACGAATCAGGCGCATAACGCGGAGCGCGTGAACTGCAAAGCCTTAAGGACAAGTATAAGGAATCAATCACAAAGCAAAAAGGTTTTATGAAACGAAGATACTTTATTCAATCGACCGGGATCGCTCTTGCCAGTTTCGGCGCTGTCAGCGTCGCCCCGACATTCCTTCAACGCGCTGTGTTGGCCCAGAAGGATCAAGCGATCACACGACGTCGAAAGACTCTGATTGCAATTTTTCAACGTGGGGCGGTCGACGGACTAAACATGGTCGTGCCGTATGGCGAACGCGCCTACCACGACTTACGGCCATCTATTGCGATCTCGCAACCCAACCCAGGCAGCGCTGACTCGGTGATTGATCTTGATGGGTTTTTTGGTTTGCATCCATCACTGTCGCCTTTTAAGTCCCTATGGGATTCGAAGCAGCTCGCCATAGTTCATGCGGTGGGTTCGCCGGATAACACGCGTTCCCACTTCGATGCGCAGGATTATATGGAGTCGGCGACGCCGGGAGTGAAGTCGACACCGGACGGATGGTTAAACCGTTACCTGCAAAGCAAAGTTGATTCTGAACGCAGCCTATTTCGCGCCGTATCAATGACACAAAATATGCCGCGTGTGCTTCAAGGTAAGGCGCCGACACTAGCGATCTCCAATCTCGCAGACTTCACGATCCGTGCAGGTCAGGGCTCCGCAAGTGTCCAGGGCGGATTTGAAGCAATCTACGATCAGACGGTCAACGATGTACTTGGCGGAACCGGGAGGGAGACCTTCGAGGCCGTTAACTATCTTAAAAAGATCAATCCGTCCCAATATCAACCGCAAAATGGCGCTCAGTATCCACGAACACCCTTCGGCAATTCGTTGTTACAGATTGCACAGTTGATCAAGTCCGGCGTGGGTCTTGAAGTGGCTTTTACCGATAGTGGAGGGTGGGATACTCACGTCAACCAGGGAAATTCCAGGGGTCAACTTAGCAACCTCCTACAACAGTTTAGTAAAGGTATTGCGGCGTTCTATGCAGACTTAGGACCGCTGATGGATGATGTTTTGATTTTGACAATGTCGGAATTCGGTCGAACCGTTAAAGAGAACGGTAATCGAGGAACAGATCACGGACACGCCAACGCCATGTTTGTGATTGGCGATAGTGTTCGGGGCGGGAAAGTGTACGGGCAATGGCCCGGGTTGAACACAGATCAGTTACACGAAGGGCGAGACCTTGCCCTAACCACTGATTTTCGCGACGTCTTCGGTGAAGTTACCCGGAAGCACCTCGGAACTTCAAACCTGCAAATAGTGTTTCCGGGATACTCGATTAACGAGGGAAAGTTTCGACGTTTCCTTGGTTAGATAATCGGGGCTGCCAAAGCCAATTATCAGCTCTGGCCGCTGCTCATTAGGGCAGCGGTTTTTGCTTTGCAAACGTGTGGCTAAACCAGAAATGGTAAAGAATGTACTTGACGCTTTGTCGTCATGGATATCAAATAAAAATCGATCTGACTTGACTCGCGAGCGGATCGCAATCTTCATACTCGGTGCCGGCAAATCCTTAAATTGAAAAGTCCGAAAAAAGGTGGTTCGTTGAAACCTCTTCGACTTGCAGTCTTACTACTAATTCTGCTTGTCGCTGTTGCGGGCTATTACTACTACTTAATAAATCCTGTTCGCGTTGAGGTCGTACAATTCAACAGCGGACTTCTCGGCAAGACGATGCCGTATAGCGTGGTACTTCCACAGGGTTATCGCCTGATTACTTCCCGCCGGACCCGTTATCCCGTTCTATACCTGCTTCATGGCTGGCAACAACACTACAACTCGTGGATCAACCAAACCTCTCTTAGCAGGTATGCCACGGATTACCAGCTCATCATCGTGACACCTGAAGGCGAAAATGGGTGGCACACCGACAGCGCTACAATTCTGTCGGACCAGTACGAGACATATATCCTGTATGAAGTGATTCCCGATGTTGAGATCCGCTACCGCACTATTCCAGACCGCCGGGGCCGCGGGATCGCCGGAAATTCAATGGGGGGTTATGGTGCGTTGAAGTTTGGACTTAAGCACCCGGAAGCTTTTTCATTTGCCGCCTCGATGAGTGGTGCTCTCGATGCGAACACACGCAATGACGAACGTTCTCTAAAGGAAATCTTCGGCGAACCGGGAAGTCCTACACGAAATGCAAACGACTTGAACAAACTTGCGCGGGAGTTTCCGGGCGAACGTGCGCCGTTGCTTCCCTATTTTTATCTGGATTGCGGTGCTGATGATCCATGGCTCACGGCCAATCGCGATTTTGTAAACATTCTTCTGGAAAGAAAAATGGTCTATGAGTACCGGCAACCGCCCGGAGGTCATATATGGGCGTATTGGGACAGGCAAATAAATGAAGTGTTGCGTGTTGCCGCGGAGAGAATGGTTCGTCCGGAACATTAGCGAGAATCCGCGCCGGCCGCTGCGAACACGATTCGCATCAAGTCACCACCTCAATCTTCCGAAGCGGTTTATAAAGTAGAGCATTGCCACCGCGATTAGCGAGACGGTTATCGAGAGCGTAAAAGCCTCATTATCGCGTCCGGCCTGGATCGCGTCATAGATGGCAACCGAAGCAGTCTGAGTTTTGCCCGGGATATTCCCGGCGATCATTATTGTGACTCCGAAGTCGCCTAATGCGCGCGCAAAAGCCAGAGCGGTAGCCGCGAGAACACCGCGCGAGGCGAGCGGCAGAGTTATGCGAAAGAAGATGTGACGTCCCCCAAGTCCCAGTGTTCGTGCGGCTGCCTCCAATTCTGGATCTACGCCTTCGAACGCCGCGCGAAGGCTTTTTGTAACGAGTGGAAGCGCATGGATGGTGGCCGCGAGAATTGCTGCTCCTACAGTAAACGTCAGCCGTATACCAAGACGATGATAGAGAAACCCGCCGAATGACGAACGTGTTCCCAATAAAACGAGAAGGTAATAACCGAGGACGGTAGGCGGCAAGACTAACGGCAGCGTTATTAGCGAATCAATTATATCGCGGCCCGGGAAGCGCTTGCGTGCGAGCAACCATGCTGTTGCTGAGCCGGCCACCAAGGCAATCAAAGTCGCTGCACTTGCTACGGCAAATGAAAGACGAATAGGAAACCAATCGATGTCGGCGCCGAACACCATTAACTACTTTCGATTTGGGACTATGGCAACTATCCGCAACGGCCCACCGCTACCTGCTTTGATTTTCATTGGAAGAGCAATTACAAAAGAGCCGGTTTCCGGAAGCTTATGTAGATTGGCGACGTTCTCGAGCGCGGGTATGTTACTGGCGAATAAGGCGCGATGACTCTCAAATAGCGTTGATTGTCCATGGTCGATGCTGGCTGTATCGATACCGATGGCTTTGATGTTTCTATGCTGAGTTAGCCAGCGTGCAGCCTCGGGATGCAATCCGGGAAAGTGAAG
This sequence comes from Pyrinomonadaceae bacterium, assembly GCA_046262135.1. Classification (GTDB taxonomy): domain Bacteria; phylum Acidobacteriota; class Blastocatellia; order Pyrinomonadales; family Pyrinomonadaceae; genus PSRF01. The sequence continues at coordinate 49,823 of JBHENH010000002.1, read as the reverse complement.
ATTTATGACAGCTGCTGGCCCTCTTTCGTCCGTTCCCAGGTAGCGTTTTCGATCCGGATAGAACATTCCAAATCCCGTTCGCAGTAGAACAATGGTTCCCCTCGCCATTCTTCCGTTCCGGCGCTCCCATTTCTTAAGGTCGTTTTCAGTGACCAGGTAATCCCGATTATTCGCGCATTCTTTGGTTACATCAATTACCAGAGCGGGCCCCATTAGTTGCTCAACCGGTATTGCGTCTACTGAGTTTCGACCCTTTGCGAAATGGACAGGCGCATCGATATGAGTTCCACCATGTTCCGCCGCAGAGAATTTGTAGGCGGAGTAGAAATAGCCTTTGTCGGTTATTCCCTCAAAATCGGTTTCAAGTTGAAATGATTTCGCTGTGGGCCAATAGACCGTATGGGTATCGAATGGATACGTAAGATCGACAATTTCGCCCAAAGGAAAATTGGAGGTTTGCCGCTGAGCGACAGCGAGACCGATTGTCAGGGTAAACGAAAACAGCAAGCCCAACACTTTCATTTGAACTCCTCCTTCAGGCAGTGAAATGTTAGGAATAGCAAGCGGCATGTTAGCGCAGAGCGTGTTTTAGCGCATGGAAATCGGCGCAGTCTCGTAACGCCAGGTATTTCGAGGGCGAGTTGTTTGCTCGCGTCAGAATGTAGTCTGGTTAACGCGCCATCTAAAAGCTACAATCCCGCTGCTCCAGGTGTAGTTGGTTTCAGAAGGCCGCACTCAGGTGGCTAGCAATCAATAAAAAAATCTGCGCTCAGGATCCGTAAATGATTGATTTTAGTATTTCCCCCGAACTCGAGGCCGCGAGGGAACGTGTCACGACGTTTATGGATGAATACGTATACCCAAATGAAGACAAGCTGGTTGAGGACGAAGGTCTTCCGTCCGATCTTGAGAAAGATTTACAAACGACGGTCAAGGAACAAGGCCTTTGGGCTCCGAATTTGCCGAAGGAATGGGGAGGAATGGGCATCGGGTACATCGGTCAGGCTTTGGTTAATGAGATCATCGGAAGGTCTGTCATCGGCCCACGCCTTTTTGGTAATGCAGCACCTGATGCAGGAAACGCCGAGTTGTTGTTAATCGCCGCCAGTGAAGAACAAAAAAACGAATACCTCCGCCCACTTGCAACGGGTGAGATCCGCTCCTGTTTTGCGATGACTGAGCCGGAGGTATCTGGCTCAGATCCTACTGGCTTGCGTACGACCGCCGTGCTGGAAGGAGATGAGTGGGTTATCAACGGTCATAAATGGTTTACCAGCGGAGCAATCGGATCGACATTCGCGATCGTCATGGCGGTAACAGACGAAACCGCTGCGGCTCACCGCCGTGCCAGCATGATTATTGTCCCCACGGATACGCCCGGTTTCCACATTTTGCGTGCTGTGCCAGTCATGGGTTCGGGCGGCGTGGGCGGTCATTGCGAGATTCGCTTTGAAGACTGTCGCGTCCCGGCCAGGAATCTTCTGGGTGACGTGGGCCACGGTTTCACGCTGGCTCAAGCGCGTCTGGGACCCGGACGAATTCAACACTGCATGCGATGGATCGGTGCCGCTCAACGCAGTTTTGAGATGATGTGTCGTTATGCGGTCCGGAGGCAATCTTTTGGAGAGCCGCTCGCCAAAAAGCAGACGGTGCAAAATTGGATTGCTGACTCTGCTGCGGAGATCAACGCCGCTCGCTTGATGACTTTAAACGCCGCATGGAAATTAGATCGCGGTGACGATGCGCGCATTGAAATTTCGCTGATCAAATTTTTCGGTGCGCGCGTGCTTCACGATGTGATCGACAGGGCGATCCAGGTACACGGAGCGCTGGGCTATTCCAAGGATACGCCGTTGGAAATGTTTTATCGTGATGCGCGCGCGGCTAGAATTTACGATGGGCCTGACGAAGTTCACCGGCAGGTCGTGGCGCAGCGGATATTACAAACTTTCAAGAGCGGAAATTAGTGCCAGCTATGACGGCAAGCAAAGACAGCGTGGCAGTTCGACGCGGCGAGGATTTAGATGTCGCCGCCCTTGATCGTTACCTTCGCGACCGACTTTCAACGGGAACCGACGCAGTTGCACCAAATTCAAAGCTCGAGGTCGAGCAGTTTCCAGGCGGACATTCAAATCTGACTTACCTGGTTCGATATGGAACGGACGAGTTTGTTTTGCGTCGCCCTCCGGTAGGTCCAGTGGCGCCTACAGCTCATGACATACCACGAGAGTACAAGCTCCTTTCGCTGATAAACCCGCAATTTAACCTGGCACCAAGGCCCGTACTTCTGTGCGAAGACATCTCGATCATTGGCACTACGTTTTATTTGATGGAACGCCGCCGTGGCCACATACTGCGTTCCCAGTTACCTGACAACATTAGTCACGATCTGGGTTTGCTCAAACGGATTAGCGAAACGGTAATAGATACCCTGGTCTCGCTTCATGAGGTGGACATTTACTCTTGCGGTATCGCGAGTATCGGGAAGCCAGACGGATTCGTCGAGCGGCAGGTCCGCGGTTGGGCAAGCCGCTGGCACCGTTCAAAGACCAACGAACTTGCTGAGATGGATCAGGTAATCAAATGGCTCGTAGATAGAATTCCTTCCGACTCAAATCGACATGCCACTATAGTTCATAATGACTTCAAGCTTGATAACCTTATATTTGACGACCACGATACGTCACGGTTGGTTGCCGTACTGGACTGGGAGATGTGTACAGTGGGCGATCCGCTAGTGGATCTCGGTCTCTTCCTCACTTATTGGACGATGTCCGGCGGAGATGCTGACCACGAGAAGAATAGTTCATTGCGTGCCCTCACAAACGCGCCCGGTTGGATGACGCGTGAGGAAATCATAGAGCGTTATCAAACCGCGACCGGTCGCGATCTTGCTCGTATTGCGTTCTATGAAACTTTCGCGCGATTCAAAATTGCTGTAGTCGTTCAACAGATCTACTTTCGCTACGTGAAAGGTCAAACTCACGACGAGCGCTTCCGCAATTTCGATGTACTCGTAAGAAGACTAATTCGAGAATCACTTGAGATGGCCCAACGCTCCGGCATCTGATGGGCGGCTTTCCTGTGCAAGTCCTGCGTTTCGACTCGCTGGCTTCGACAAACAGCGAAGCGGCACGGCATGCGGTACTCGGGGCGTCGGAGGGCCTCTGCATCATAGCTGCCGAACAAACTGCTGGCCGCGGCCGCTTGCAACGACAGTGGGCGTCGCCCAAAGACGCTGGCCTTTATTTCAGCGTATTGCTCCGGCCAAAAATCGAACAGCGCCTATGGCCACTGATAACCCTGGCGGCAGCGCTTGCTGTTTCTGAAGCAGTTTACGAATGTTACGAATTAGAAACCGACATCAAATGGCCCAACGATATTCTGGTTAACGAAAAAAAGTTGTGTGGCATATTGGCGGAGACAGTTGAGACATCCATCGGACGTGCGGTCGTACTTGGCATCGGTATAAATCTCACGAGTAAATTCTTGTCCGCGGACGTGGTAACGGCTGCGACGTCTGTTGAGGAAGCTACTGGGAAAGTTCTCGCGCCACGATTAATCGAACGGGCGTTAATACGGGCTATTCAGAAGCGTTACCACGCGCTGCAATCGTCGAAAGGCATAGAAGCGATCGTTAGCGAATGGTCGACGCGGTCGTCTTACGCCAGCGGAAAGAAAGTTCGGATCACGATTGGTGACAGTGTAATTGCAGGCACGACGCGGGGTATTGAAATCGACGGTGCTTTGCGGATAGAAACTGACACCGGCGAGATCAGGAAAGTTCGAGCCGGGGATTTAACCGTTCTCCGGCCTTCCGAGTCGTAAATAACAGCGCGTCCGACGCATTTGCTCAACGGCTCGTGTGGTTAAAATGAGAACCGGCGAAGCGGTCAGCCTGTGAACGAGGTATGTCGCAAGGGAAACGTATAGTTCTTTCAACGTTTGGTTCATTCGGAGATGTTCATCCGTATATAGCGATCGCCCTGGAATTAAAGGCGCGCGGTCAACATCCGGTCATCGCGACGGCTGAAGTCTATCGCGAGAAGATGGACGCCTTGGATATAGAATTCTTTCCCGTGCGTCCGGACATGCCGTCTTATGATGAGCCGGACGAATTGGAGAAGCTTGCGATCAGTTTAATGGATCCGAGAGGGGGCACGGAAAAAGTTCTAGAACTCTTTACTTTAAGGCTGTCAGAAGTTTATGAAGATCTTAACTCGGCTGTAGACGGCGCTGACTTGCTGCTGACTCATCCGCTTCCACTGGTTGGGCCCATAGTCGCACAGAAGCGCCGATTGCGATGGGTCTCCAGCGTGCTTTCTCCGATTTCGTTTTTTTCCGCCTACGACCCGCCCGTGCTGCCGCAAGCGCCATGGCTTCACCGTCTCGTGCGGCTCAGCCCAATCCTTGGCCGATTGGTATATCGTATAGCTTCAAGCAGACTGGAAAAAATAATGGAGCCGGTTTATCGTCTGCGCGCCGATCTCGGCCTGCAACGGGGTCTGCAACCACTTCTGAAGGGGCAGCACTCGCCGTCTCTGGTATTGGCATTGTTTTCATCGGTCCTTGCAAAGCCTCAACCAGACTGGCCTCCAAATACCCGGATGACTGGATTCCCGTTTTATGATCGCCGCGACTTCTTTGGTGAGACTGAAGCTCCAGTTGCACTTTCACGGTTCCTTGACGATGGACCACCGCCCATAGTTTTCACGTTAGGATCCTCCGCATTTTGGGTTGCGAAGGATTTCTACCGGGATTCGATTAAGGCCGCGAGGGCGTTGGGCCAGCGAGCGCTGCTACTAATCGGCCATCAGCGGAACCTGCCGGATGAGACATTACCGAATGACATCGCGGCATTTGAGTATGCACCTTTCGGCGAAGTTCTACCCCGCGCACTCGCAGTTGTGCATCAAGGCGGGGTAGGTACGACCGGACAAGGCCTTCGCGCAGGCAAACCTGTGCTGATTGTTCCGCACGCACACGACCAATTTGATAATGCGCACCGGATTGTGCGCTTGGGATGCGCGCGTATGATTCCTCGACCGCGCTACAATGCCTACACGGCAACGAGGGAATTGGAACAATTATTCGGAAAGGCCGATTACTTTACTAAAGCGAGTGAGATTGGAAAGCAAGTAGAGAGCGAAAAAGGAGCGGCATCCGCAGCAGACGCAATCGAAAAAGTTCTTAATGGCCCAGGCTGAGGAACGTGATTATGCTTTTAGTAATTGATGCGGGCAACACAAACACCTCCCTGGGCGTTTTCCATGGGAGCGAGTTGGTCGCGCATTGGCGCCTGACCACCGTTCGCTCCCGCACAGTCGACGAGTACGGAGTTCACGCCCGAAATCTGTTTGAACTTGCGGATCTTGATTTTCACGCCATCAATTCAATAGCCATCGCCTCCGTTGTGCCACCGCTAAATTACACTCTGAAGACGATGGCCGAAACGTATTTTCACGTGACTCCGCTATTTGTCGATCAGGGGACAGATACTGGCCTTGAGATTCTGTATGAGCCCGCTTCCGACGTAGGCGCCGATCGAATAGTTGATGCAGTCGCGGCCATTACCAAATATGGGGCCCCCTGCATCGTGGTTGATTTCGGAACAGCGACAACATTCAACGCGATAAATCAACGCGGGCAATATGTCGGCGGCGCAATTACGCCGGGAATCATGATCTCATCTGACGCACTGTTCGAGCGCACGGCGAAACTGCCGAGAGTAGATATCAAGAGGCCCCAAAAAGTCATTGGCTCATCAACAGTCTCCGCCATGCAGTCTGGCCTGTACTACGGATTCGTTGGTTTGGTGGACGGCGTGCTGCGCAAGATGATCGATGAGATCGGTGGTAAACCTCGGGTGATTGCAACCGGCGGACTCGCTTCGCTGATTGCTACAGGTTCTGAGTTCATTGAATTGGTCGACGACACGTTAACTTTAGAAGGACTCAGATTGATTTACGAACGAACTTCCAATGGAACGAACCTTAAAAACTGAATTTTGATCATCGAAACTTTGAATTACTTCAATTACTTCACGGAAATCGAAGATACGTTCATACGACGTCGTGGAAAACATCTCCTTCTTAGCCCGATGGACTGGGCGCTCATTGAAAGCTGGAAGGATATGGAAGTCCCGTTACACGTCGCTTTGAGAGGAATAGAAAGATCTTTCGACTCTTGGGAGTCCAAACCGCGAAAGCGCACGGTAAAGTCGTTGTTGTATTGTCAGGAAGAAGTGGAAGCGCAATACGCGGAATGGCGAGAAGCCCATGTGGGCGCGGCTCAGAGTCCGGGCGCGAATGGGGAACTACGGGCGGAACAGGAAAATGACGGACTTCCGTTTTCTCGAGTCGCCATACTGGAACACTTAAAACGAGGCCGATCCAGTTTGCTGGAGGCCTACAAGGCGCAGAAGATTACAGCCAATGATTTTTCCGACGCGCTTAACCGGGCTGCGGCATTGCTCAACGATCTCGAACAGGACTTCGCGACAAGTGCTTCTCCAAACGCGCAAAAACTGGAAGAGTCGCTGACAGGAATCGAACGAATGTTGAGCGATGCTTTACGTTCAGTGGCCAGTGCGTCTCAGCTTATCACCATTGAATCGGCATTAAAGGAACAGCTGAAACCGTACCGTAAACAAATGGAACCCGCCGTTTACCAACAAACATTGGAGAACCTTCTCCTCAAACGGCTGCGGGAGCAATTTGGTGTACCGCGCCTCAGTTTGTTTTACCTCTAACGGTTGATGACTTTCGTCGTCATGGCCTACGGGGTCCTTAAGAGCGCAATGAGTTCTGTGAAACTTCAACGGGAAACTCTGGAAGTGGAGATTGAACGTCTACTGCCTGGCGGCGTCGGGTTAGCTCACGCTGGAGGGTTGACGCTCTTTGTCTCGCTGGCTGCGCCGGGCGATGTCGTGCGTATCGCCATCGATCGTTTACAAGGAAAAGTTGGCTTCGGATCAATCGTAGAAATTCTAAAACCGTCGGCTGTTCGCATAGAACCGCCGTGTCCTTACTTCGGGCGCTGCGGCGGGTGTGATTTTCAGCAGCTTACTTATGAGGCGCAATTACAAGCGAAGGTGGAAATCATAAATGATTGTCTGCGTCGCATCGCGCGGCTGCAGATCCCGTTTGATATTGAGATCCATCCCTCGCCGACCCCGTGGCATTACCGCGCCAGGGCAACCTGGCAACTTGATGCGCTTGGGAGACTGCTCGGTTACTTCGAAAGAGGCTCAAATCGAGTCTGCGACGTCGAATACTGTGCGGTGCTTGTTCCGGAGTTACAGAAAGCTCTGGAACAGGTGCGCACTGATCTTCACAGTGAGACGAATAAGCAACAACCAAGAACTATTGATGCGGTAGTAGGTACAGAAGGTGTTTCATTGTCGTCACAAACCGATCAATTTCAGGCGCGAGAGGTAAGTGGGAATGTTGGGAGCGAAACGTACCATTTCAGCGCCGACGCTTTCTTCCAGGTCAATCAGGAACTCCTGGCGTCTCTGGTCACGGAAGCGATAAGGGGATCCAGCGGAACGGTTCATGGACAAATTGCTATCGATCTCTATTGCGGGGTGGGACTATTTACTCTACCGCTTGCGCGGAACTTTTCCACCGTCATCGGCGTGGAAGCAAATCCTCGTGCAACGGAGTTCGCACGGCGCAATGTTATAGCTGCGCAACGAGAGTCGCTTAGAGGAAATGCAACATCAGGCTATACCGAGATCGTAACGTCTCCTGTCAGTGAGTGGTTAGAAAAACATACTAATTTATTGGGACCAATCGACTTTCTTTTACTCGATCCGCCGCGGGCAGGCGTGGAGAACCGCGTGGTAGCAGGAATTCTGAACTTGCGGCCGCGTCTACTCACTTACGTGTCATGTGACCCAGCTACCCTGGCTCGAGATCTTAAAAAACTGCTCGCTGGTGGATACACTCTTGACTCTCTCGCAGCATTTGATATGTTCCCGCAGACTCATCATGTCGAGGTTGTAGCTCGCTTGGCTCAACGCTCGTGAACTAACCCGCTCGTCACTCCGCTGATTTCTCTTCCAATTGATGCCGGCTCATACCGACGCTCAGCGTTTCGCTGCCTACCCGTTGTCGGAACTTGCGGCTGCGTTTGCCGTCGGTGTCGTCTGTGAACGGTGTATCGCATTGCCGACTCTATTTCCGGTTTCGATCGCTGCATTAACCACACTCTTCGCCATTGTGCTTCTCAAACACAGAGGTTTAGCTACAGTCTTTGTAATTGTTGCGGTCTTTTTCCTTGGGTCAGCCTTAGCTGCATTGGAAAAGTATGAGGTTCCAGCTAATCAGCTCAGTCGCCTCATAACGGAGGGGAGAATCGGCGTGGGCGAGCCCATTGAATTAACCGGCGTGTTAGTAAGAGAGCCTGAGCATGCGCGGGACCGACTCTACATTTTTATGCGAGTAAAGGCGCTGATATTTAAAGGAACTGAGAGGAAGGTGGAAGGTGAGGTCATGCTCCTCGCCCCTCTAGTGGGCAAATCGTCCGAAGAGGAGTTTGATCGGCTCGAGCTTCATTATGGAACGCGCGTTCGCGTCATGACCGTTCTGGATCGCACTAACGCATTCCGTAACCCGGGCGTTTCTTCGTTTACAGAGTACCTGGATAGAAAAGGTTATGACGCGTTCGGCTTCGTCAAAAGCCCGTTGTTAATTGAACGGTTGGAAAATGAGCCGGTGCTCATCCCGCTAGCGTGGCTTTATGAATGGCGATATCGCCTCCAGAAGGAAATTGAGACTCGCTTCTCAGCTGAAACCGCCGGCGTACTTGAGGCGGCATTATTGGGAATTCGCTATAACCTATCTCAAGCGACGTCTGAAAGATTTCGCGACGGAGGAACTTTCCATGTACTCGTAATTAGTGGGCTTCATATCAGCTTTCTGGGCGGTCTGGTATTTCTAATTACGAGGCGGTTAGTTGCAAGTAGGTTTGTGCAATTTCTGTTCGTCACTGCCATTCTGTGGATTTACGCGTTGGCTGTAGGAGCAGACGCTTCGGTCATCAGAGCTGCTCTGATGTTTACGATTGTCATCGCGGCTTCGCTAGTTTTCCGCCGTCATTCATCTTTGAATGCACTAGGGGCCTCTGCACTAGCGTTGCTCGTGTGGCGTCCCGGTAACATCCTGGATCCTTCGTTTCAGCTAACATTTGCTTCCGTGCTGGCAATCGTTGTCATAGCGTGGCCGCTGCTTCAAAAGTTTTCTCAAATCGGCGCCTGGCGGCCCAGTCGTGAGACCCCTTATCCTCCAATATGCGCACCATGGTTACGCAATTTGTGCGAGAGCCTCTTCTGGAGTGAACGAGAAGGAAAACGCGAACTCGATCACGGTACGCTCAGTTACAAAATTCTTAAGACGCCTTTAGCGGGCACGCTGGAACGTCTTCGCATTCAGCGGGTCCTGAGGTACACATTTGGCGCGGTGGTTGTTTCCGTTTGCGTGCAGGCGGTCCTACTTCCTTTCCTCATCCTATACTTCCACCGCCTATCAATCTCGTCGTTGGTTCTAAACATCGGCGTCAGCTTGATAATGGCAGGCATGGCAATTGCGGCGGTGGGCGGCCCGGTCCATTCAAGCAGCATGTGGACGGCGGCCAACAGGTAGACGCGACTTTTGATCGAGACAGTCGCAGCGTTGGAGAGGCCGTCGTTTCAGAACACCTGTGGTCGCGTGGCTTATCACGTATAGATTACATTCTCGCGACTCATGCGGATGCCGACCATATAGACGGACTAAATGATATTGCCCGCAATTTTCGAGTTGGTGCTGCCCTCGTAGCAAGGACACCCGCGACGGATTTCGAGTTTTCAAAGTTTTCAGCCACGTGTAATTCGCGTGGCGTACCAATTTATTCGATTGGCGCCGGTGACGTGTTACGCTTCGGCGCCGCAAAGGTGCGCGTGCTCTGGCCTCCGGCCACCGCAATTATGGAAGCGCCATCCCAAAATAACGACTCGCTTGTACTATTGCTGCAGTTCGGAGCGCGCCGAGTCTTGTTCACAGGTGATATCGAAGATACCGCAGAAAAGGAGATCCTCACGCGGTATAAGACTGATCTGAGTGACTTGGACCCTCTCGGCAGCAATCTTCGAGCCGATGTTGTTAAGGTGGCCCATCATGGTAGCAAGACGTCGTCGAGCGAAGGTTTTGTGACCGCTACGCAATCGCACATCGCGGTAATTTCGGTGGGGCAAACCTCCGTCTTTGGGCATCCCCATCACGATGTGGTCGAGCGCTGGAAGAAAAGCGGTGCTCAGGTGATTACAACCGGCGAAAACGGAATGATTAGTCTGACAACGGATGGTCGGGATCTCGGTCTAACAACTTTCGTGGGCTCAGAGAGCTCGAGAGCCGACGGAAGAAGAGTAGTTCCTTATTGAAAAACTGAGAATTGAGTACAGTACCAACGCGTGATAGTATTTTCCGCGTCTTCCCGCCTACCGTGCTTTCCATAAACTGTTTTTTGGTGAGGTTATGAGAACATTTTCGATCATCTTGCTGTTTGGTCTCGCAGTCGTTGCGCAACTGCCAAAGCCCAAACTCAAGACCCGACACAAAAACCAAAAGCAGAAGACGTATTGCGTATTAATACGGAGCTGGTCCAATCCAATGTCTTCGTATTGTTGAGTAGCTTGCTCATCGGAGAGCAGGCGGGCGAAGCAGAAAAACGCGCCGAAGTCGCGACCGCCGAACCCGTACAATTCCGTATCGACCACCGATTCAACCGCACCTCACGACTGAGCTTCTTTCTGTTCGCCTACAATGCGGCGGTAAAAAGCGACGCTGGAGGTGGGCCGGATCTTGCTGCGCAGGAAGAGGTTTTTCGAGATGGTCAACAAATCATTTCGACACCGCAACGCCCGATCCTGATCGATCCGAAACCGGATCTTGCCAGAATTCCGTACGCGGGAAGTTTTCCGCTCAAACACTCAGCCCAGGACGATACCTATTGCAAGTGACCATCGCAGATCGCGTCGCGAATACGTCTGCGTCAGCGACTGTCAGTTTTGAAGTTGAGTGAACCTGATCGGATTGCTAATCGGAGCATAGCTCAAGACTGAGGATCATCAGGAATGTATAGGTCGATCTCCGGGCTGCCTACTTTGTAAGTCTTGAGGACCCCCAGGGGCGGCGCATAGATGTGAATAGTAATTAGTTCCTGGCCGCTAACATCGGGGTTCCCCAATTGATGAATGTCGGGGATGTCGGAGCCAGTTACGGCCCCAGTAGCGTGTTCTCGTGCTGCTTTATACGTCAGACCGTCACCCGCATCGAAGCTGAAGGTTGTTTCCCACATCACGCCTTTATATATCTTAACGCCACCATGTGACCCGTTGTGGTCGTGAATCGGGGTTCGCTGGCCAGGACGCCAGCAGAGTACCAGCATCTCAACAAACTCGTTCCGACAGACGCGATGCCTCCAGTAGTTACCTGCTTTGAATCCTATGTAAGGCTCCAACTCCTCCGGCGAGATCTCCGCATCCTTCAACCAAGCGTAAATCTGTTTGAGTTCAGGCGTAGCCGTCTGCGACTGGAGTTCGCTAACCAGAGTTTCAAGTGACTGGAAGTTCTTCGCGGTCGGATGGCTTTTGATCTGATCGTGAGTTTCGACGTGAATTGACAATTTGGATCTCCTCGTGCCGACCCGCACCTCAAGGATCGCGCCTTACGCAGATCTCTCAGTGCCAGACGGCGCCTTGTCCTTATATTATCTCACATCAACTGAGTCAAGATTTTTGCGCTGGCTAGGGACGAACGAATCTGCGCTCCAAATATTTAGTTACTGTCGTAGAGCAAGGCGCAGTTCTGTATATTCCGGACAACATATCGATCGTCGAGATCACTCTAACGTAGTTTCATAAGTTAGCGTAATAACGCGCGGTGCTTCGCCATCCCCTGAGATTGAGATCCGCCAGACGTTCGCGTTTAGAGGATAGGGGCCCAATCGCGCGGCCCATTCGATGACGACCACCGCATCGGCATCGCTTAAAATCTCCTCCAGGTCCACGGCATGAGCTGCTGCAGGC
>JBHENH010000002.1:26886-37743 GCA_046262135.1 Pyrinomonadaceae bacterium | reverse complement strand
TTTAATCTAAAGAGATCGAGATGGAAAAGCTGCAAGCGACCCGCATAGGGATTTACTAATGTGAATGAAGGACTGGTTACCTCTTCTGGATCGATATCAAGAGCCGCAGCCACACCCTTTACGAAAATTGTCTTTCCGGCACCCAGTGGACCATCGAGCAGCAGGATTTCGCCGCCCCGGAGTTCGTCGCCTATCTGCTTGCCGAGCTCAAATGTCTCACGTGCGTCGCGGGATACGAATTCGCCCGGAGTGATTTGCCGTTCTGTCGAAGAAAGCATGGAGCTGGTCTCGCGCTCAGGGTTTTTCACCCTCTGGATCTAGTAAGCGTACCGCTTCGCTAAAGTGATCACGAATGTCCGATGCCACCATAGTTCGCATCCCCAAATGGCGAGCAGCGAGATCGCCTGCAAGTCCGCCTACATAAAGAGCCGCAATAGTTGATGAAAGCACGTCTGCTTTTGGGTTGACCGCGCCAACCGCTTGGGCAATGAATCCCGCAATTAGACCAGTTAGCGTGTCGCCTGCGCCTGCCGTTCCCAGACCCGCATTCCCTGTCGGGTTAGCGAAAACGCGTCCGTCAGGCGCCGCGACGAAGGAGCGCTCTCCCTTGAGAACAAGGATAAGCTTGTGCTTGGTTGCGAACTGTCGCGCAACTTCCACGCGGTCGTTTAGTGCCCCTTTGTCGGTCGTGCCCAGTAACCGTAACATTTCGCCCGGGTGAGGTGTCAGGATCAGTGGGGCGTCGTCCGAACCTAACAAATCTTTGGGCCATCCGGAAGGATCACTAGCTGCGACGCAATTGAGTGCGTCCGCATCTACGACCGTGGGAACTTTACGTCGTCGTAATAGGGAAATAACAAACTGACGAGTACGCTCATCGTCAGCGGATAGACCAGGTCCTATAGCTACAACAGAAACTTTAGAGGCGAGCTGCAGCACGTGGTCAATCGCTTTTTCGCTAATCGCGCCGCGATCCGTCTCGGCGAGCGCGGTAGTTATCACTTCCGGCATTAACCTCGCCGCAATTGAAGGTTGCACCGATGCGGCTGTGGCGACAGTTACCATCCCGGCACCAGATCTCATTGCCCCGTCCCCACAAAGCACCGCCGCGCCCGTGTAATCCCGGGAGCCTGCTACTACCAGCACGTGTCCGTGACTGTTCTTGAAGGAACCCGGGGAGTAACGAGTATTTACTAGCCAATCGCGTACCTCCGCTTCGTCAGTGAGAAACAAAGTCGATTTAACCGATTCGATTAGCTGAGCCGGAGATCCGATATTGGCGATAACGAGTTCTCCATTGAGGTGTGACGCTGGCGGCAGCACATTGGCAGGTTTGGGAGCTGTGAACGTCACGGTCAAGTCAGCATGAACTGCTTCACCAACTATTTGTGCCGAGTCAGCATTAAGACCGGAGGGAATGTCGATTGAGACTATGAACGGTCGAATAGCCGACGACCTCTCTCTAGCCGTCCGCACCAGTGTTAAATGCTGGACGACCTGAACGAGTAATCCATCGAGCGGTCGGCTAAGGCCTGTTCCAAACAGGGCATCAACGATGATATCGAACGTCCGTCGCGGTTGGGCCAATTGTTCCCATGAGGAGGACGTCTGACATTCTACAAAACTTAAGGGGGCAGCACAGTCATTTGATCCGGCTTCAAACTCACTCAGTTTACGGTCAATCTCGAAGTTTGTGCGAGCGTCTCCCCTGGTCTGATCTACCATCCCAAACAACACAACATCCGCATGGGCTCCCGCACGAGAAAGTTCGTGAGCGAGCGCTGCTCCGTCGCCACCGTTATTGCCTGGGCCACAGAGTATTTGCGCTTTTTTCCCCGCTATACTTCCCGAAAAATGTGTTGAGATTGCTTGTAAGCAAGCCTCAGCTGCGGCCTGCATTAATAGGATGGAGGGGATCTGATAATCCGAGGTACTGCGGCGGTCGATCTCCCGCATCTGGCTGGCTGAAATTACCGGCTGCACATTTTGGATGATAAAGACCGCCGGCTATGCGGTCAATTAAGGTGGTCTGTAGACTTACGCGCAAAAAGAAGGCGGCCCGAGGCCGCCTCGCCTCTGCCGCTGCACTAGCCAGTCCGTTTTCCAGGATAACTAGGTAAAGGGTTAATGACCCGAAATCTCCAGAAAAATCTCAACAAAAAGCCCGGACAGGGGGATTTTGGTCCGGGCTTCTTGCGAATAGTGGAAATTAGAGTTATTTCGTCTTAGCCGCGTTTCGGCGCTTGCGAATTGCTCCGGCGAATCCTGCTAAGCCAGTACCCAATAAAACCATCGTGGCCGGCTCGGGCACTTCGCTATGATCTCCGCAACCCTTGCAGAAGAAAAAGCTCTCATGTCCCCCCTGCGCGTTGGAAACGCTGGCAGCCAGCCCCAGCCGCAGATTCGGGTTGGCCGCGATGGCTGCGGCCAGAGCCGCGGCTGCGTCACCGTTGAGGGCGAACGTGAAATCGGATTTTCCGGTGCCATTGCCGTTTAGAGTAGCTTCCCTCAAAGTCAGAGCATCCGCCAGGTGCGCGCTAAAGACACTGTTTCCTGATTGATCATACGCCGTTAGGACCAACGTATTAAGCACGATCGGCCCGACCGGTCCCGCGTTGCTGCCACCCTTGTTCGGATCGTTAATGTTCATGTTGATGCACAAGTTACCGTTAATAATTCCTAGTTCGGTTACCGAATACGTTTGGTTGTTCGAACCACCGACGATTTGGCTTCCTGACACCACGTCGCCCTTCCTATTCGCCTTGGGGTCGTTCGGGTCGTAAGCTACTGAGCCGAAACCGCTCGTTGACGCGCCGTGTGTCTGTAGTACCAGCACCGTATTGACCGTTCCCAGTCCCGCCGGTTGGATTACATTCGGGCCCACCGGAACGATTAGAAAACTATCTGCTTGAGCGCTGGTGCCAGTTAAAGAAATCATCATTAGCGCTCCCAGAGTCAGGATTCCCTTTGAAAAAAGCTTGTTCATCGTGTTTCTCCCCCTAAAGTCAGTAAAAAAATCATTGCATGCCGGCCAACTTGCTGCAGCACGGTCGATGTTGAATTCTTCACTTTAGGGAAAGGCTCAATAAGATAGGTTTTCCCGAGGTACTACGCTGCTGTGCTATTTCAGGAAGCTATTTCCTAAACTTTGAAAGCCGCAAGACTCTGCCAATTACCGACCGAGATTCTGATATTCCCAGCGCGAACGTTATACCGAAATACGTGACGCCGTAACTCCCTAGAACGACCACTGCCAAAGGAATAGGATGGAGGTTCACCATCCACAATTTAAAAGCCCAACCGACGTCCGCGGCTAGAACAGCTGAAATCCAGAGCTTCGCAACGTATCCAGCGCGCAGGCCAGTGCGACCAATCCGCTGGTTCAAAGTCCGCCTGAGTAGAGCAAACTCAACCCACCCGGCGACGCCGGCGGACGCGGTTAGTCCCGCAACTCCCCACTTTGGATCTAAACCCAATGCCCTGGGGAGAGGCAGGGCACACAGGTATCCCAGAACTGTGGTTAGTGCCACCCGAACGATTGCATAACGAAGCGGAGTCCGTGTGTCTCGCAGTGCGTAATATGTCGACGAGTAGAGCCGTCCCAACGTGGACGCAAGCAAGCCGACTGTAGAGCCGGCCAGGATGGCCCACACATAAACAGCATCTGTGTGCGTAAATTTTCCAGTCTGGTAAAGAACGGCAGCAATTATGTCACCCAGTGCGAGAAGGGCCATCGAGGAGGGAATGATAAAAAAGGCAATCCGTTGTAGTCCGCCCTCAAGCCGATGTCTGAGTGTTTCGGCGATAACCTCGCTTTTGCCAATCGCCTTTGACATCGTCGGAAGCTCGGCTGCGGAAACCGACATGCCGAACAGGCTGACTGGTAGCGTGTAAAGACTCTGTGCATAACTCAACGCAACGACAGCGCCCTGGCCCAGAAAACTTGCAAGTGCGGCATCAACAAATGCACTAATTTGAACTACACCGCGGCTAACGAATACCGGAAAGAAGTTACGAATTACCGTGCGAACATGGTCGTTGGCGATGTCGATGACCGGGCGAAAGCGTTTCAGCAGCCGGAAGACGAGTGGTAGTTGAACTCCAAATTGCAGAGCACTGCCGATAACGGATCCCCACGCCGCCACCTCAGCGAGTGAGAAAAGATCAACCCGGCCTCCAAAAAAAATCAAAGCCGAAATTATCGCCAGGTTCCACGCAACCGGGGCCGTATAAGAAATGAAGAAACGATGGTGGCTATTAAGAACACCGAGACACCACGCCGAGACAACCAAAAGACCCGCCCCCGGAAATAAGATCCGTACCAGCCGAATCGTTAGCTCGCGCCGCTCGTCCTGAAACCCGGCAGCTATTACACTCACAAAATAAGGAGTAGCGAGCACTCCGACTAACACGATCAGCGAGGTGACTAAAGCGAGGAGACCAAAAACGGCATTCGCGACGTGCCTGGCCTCTCTCTCGTCGTCCTGCGCGAGAAGTTTTGCATAGACAGGTATAAAGGACGCGGAAAGGGCGCCTTCGCCAAAAACATTTTGAAGAAAATTGGGTATTCGAAACGCGGCGCTGAAAGCGTCGCCTGCTGCGGAGGTGCCGAAGTAGTAGGCGAATACGCGCTGCCGGATTAAACCAATGATCCGGCTGATTAGAATTCCAGCGCCCACGAGGAACGCAGATCTGCCTGTGCTTTTTTCAGTTTTTGTGCCCGCCGTTACAGAAGGAGACTCTCCACCTGCTGTACCCACTTGCTCCATCGTCTCACCAGCGATGGAACTAGCTTCGTCGTGAACCTGGCCAGGAACCGGAACGCTCACAGTTTCCGACGTAGTCTTTTTGGAAGACTCTTCCTCAGAAGGATCATTCATCTGTATCAGAGATGGTAGTCTTTTATTTTTGTGAGTAGGGTTTTGTAGCTGACACCCAGGTCCTCAGCCGTTTGAATCTTGTTTCCCTGATTTGCCTCGAGTGTCTTGAGAATCTTGTGTCGCTCTACGAAGCGCAAGGCGCGTTGGGCGGCTTCCGATAGGCTCCCGGACATATCGAAAGACTTGAGCGCCTCCGCGCTTTCTGAAATTGTTCTTGCCAGGCCGAGATCCTTCGGTTCAAGCACCATCGTGTCAGACAGGATGCATGCACGTTCGATGGCATTTTCCAACTCGCGAACGTTGCCGGGCCAGTTATGCGCGCGCAACGCGGCAAATGATTCTTCGCTTAGCGTCGCTTCGCGGCCACGCAATTCCTTTCCTAACTGTCCAGCGAAGTGTTTTGCCAAAAGAGCCACGTCATTTTCGCGTTCACGCAACGGCGGAATCTCGAGGGGAAACACGGCCAAGCGGAAAAATAGATCGGCTCTAAATTCTCCTTTTTCGACCGCCGCCTTCAGGTCTTTGTTCGTCGCAGCCACCACGCGGACATCGACAGGAATTGGAGCTCGCCCTCCTATCCTGTCTACGACCTTCTCCTCGATTACGCGCAAGAGTTTCCCTTGAGCTGCGAGAGGAAGTTCACCTATCTCATCGAGGAAGACGGTTCCAGTTGAAGCCAGCTCAAACTTCCCGAGGCGCCGATCACTGGCGCCGGTAAACGCACCTCGCTCATGTCCGAACAACTCGTTCTCAATCAAGGTTTCCGGTATAGCGGCGCAGTTTATCGCGACAAACGGTTTATCGCGTCTACCAGAAAGATGATGTACGGCGCGCGCGAAAAGCTCTTTACCCGTTCCCGATTCTCCGAGCAACAGAACAGTGGCTTCTGTTTGAGCGACTCGCTGAGTATCGGACACTGCGCGCTTTACGGTTTGGGATTCACCTATGATGCGCGGAAAGCCGTAGCGGCGAGACCACTCCTCGCGCAATAGAATATTTTCAGTTCTTAGCCTTTCCTGCTCAAGCGCTCGTTCCACCAGTAATAATAGATGGTTGGAGTCGACAGGCTTCTGCAGAAAGTCGTGGGCGCCATCCTTCATTGCTTGAACGGCATCATCGATAGACCCGAAAGCGGTCATCACAATTACTGGTATACCGCCGTCGGCTGCCCGTGCTGCGCGCAAGACGTCCAGCCCCGACCCGTTGGGCATGCGTAGATCAGTGAGTACTAATTTGTGTGGAGCGGTGGAGATTACGTTTAGAGCAGAGCGGGCATCGGCGGCTTCGGTGACAGTGTAGCCCGCGTTTTCCAGAGTCAGGCGCAAGACGCGACGTAAGCTGTCTTTGTCTTCAACAAGAAGAATGTCAGGCATCTGTTCGTGGTTCGGGTCGGGCTACGAAAAGAATTGTACAACATGTGCGCTTAATAAACTCGCATCGCGGAATCGCAAGACGTGGCGACGTAAAGAGACTTAAAGCGAAGTTCGCAATATTAATCGAGTTCCAAAAAGAAAATCGCGCCGAGGGGTCAATACCCTGGCGCCATTCGCGGTTAAGTAAACCTGAAAGTTAAGCTTGCTGTGCCGCTTCCGTTTCCTGCGTCTTCGTTTGAGTTAGAGCCCGGTGAGACCTCTACCCAGGAGAGTTAGGGTCATCGCTTCAGGCACAGCTGATTGCTCAGTTGTGAATTTAAAGACGATACCGTCGTTCCAAAAGTGAAAATCGGGGTCGAGACCAAACGCGACGTTATTCCCATTCTTCAAGTATGCATTGAGCGCCTGCAGTTGAGAAGCCGTAAAAGTTATCGTGAAGAAGCAGAGAAGGTTGATAAATCAGACTCTTTGCAATGTGTTAGATGTTCTGCCGGCACCGCGTCGAGCGAGAAAGCTCTGACCGTCGTGCCTCGAGACTAAACCCCTGCGGACCAGATCATTGATCGCAGTTTCGAATGTAATCATGCCGTGCACCTGACCAGTTTGCATTGAGGACGCAATTTGAAAAGTTTTGCCTTCGCGAATGAGGTTAGCCACTGCCGGAATATTGACCAGGACTTCTACCACGGCGACGCGGCCCTGACCGTCGCTTCGGGGTACCAGCGATTGGGCCACCACTCCTCTGAGACTCTCTGAGAGCATCACGCGAATTTGTCCCTGCTGGGCTTCGGGGAACACATCAATTATCCGATCCACAGTCTTGGTGGCACTGTTAGTGTGCAACGTAGCAAGTACAAGATGTCCTGTTTCAGCTGCGGTAAGTGCCAGGGAGATCGTTTCCAGGTCCCGCATTTCACCCACCAAAATGACATCCGGATCCTCACGTAGCGCAGCCCTCAGCGCGTGATGAAAAGACTTTGTGTGGCTCGACACTTCTCTTTGATTGATCAAAGAATTTTTATTGTTATGGACAAACTCGATAGGATCTTCAATCGTGATGATGTGAGCTTTCTTATCTACGTTAATTGTATGAATCAACGAAGCCAGTGTGGTGCTCTTACCCGAACCAGTTGGGCCGGTAACCAGTATGAGGCCCTCGGAAACGTCCAGAAGATCACTGAGATTAGCAGGCAACCCAAGCTCGTCGATTGTTTGAATGTACTCAGGAATTCGTCGAAAGACCGCGCCTACACCCTTTCTCTGTCCAAAAACATTTACGCGAAAACGTCCCACACCCTTAAGTGCGTAACTGCAATCCAAATCCCAGGTTTCCAAAAAAATCTCTCGTTGGGTTTCGGAAAGGACTTCAAAAATAAGTGCCTGGCAAACCTCCGGCGACACAGCCTTATAGTTTAGACGTGCCATCTGACCGTGAACCCGCAAATAGGGCGCACTGCCGCTGGTTAGATGGAGATCTGAAGCATCTCGTTCGGCCATTTGATTTAGGAGGTCGTCAATTCTTGCCATATGTCAGGTTGACTGCGTGATTCAAAAAATATGGGAGCTCGGAATTCAGAACCGTCGTTGTGAATCCGCGTGCCTTGCGAAACCCAATCAAAACTCGACCGGCCAAAGAAGCCGTCTTAACGCGATTGGTTCACAGGCTAAAACTACGGGTTCGGCGGTTGTGGTTCGCTCGGATCGGGGGAAGTTTACTGGATGCCCTATTACTCCTGGGCTCACGTGCAGCTTCTATCAAATGTTCTGCTCAAATCGCCCGCTCGCGAAACGATTCCACAAACAGCGAGCAACCGTTATGCCATGCGAGCATTCAACCCAAAGGCCAACCGTTGCTGCAGTGCTCAGCCTAACGTCGTCACTTCTTGTGACAGTCAAGGAACCTTCTTTCACATTGTAAGAAGACCGCGTCCTCGGGAGTCGGGGACATAATCCGTAGATGCCGCCCCCAACCAAAAATATCCCGATCACATGGAAAAGGGCGGAAGCCGACTTCCAACTCTGTTACTTGAGGTGACGATGGATGGGGGGCTTAGCCCTCAGTACCAACAGGAATCGTTAGCCTTCCGGCGCAAACTGTAAATGGCATTGCTCTTGCTGAGAGCGGACATGCCTCGCTTGGTTTTTGGCGAGCGGGATAAATGGATACGAAGCTTTAGGTTTCAATAATGGAGCCAGAGATGCACAAACAGACAATGAACTTTCAACAGAAACGGCTCAAACGTAACAGCAGCGCGGGCTTCAGTGTCGTGGAGCTACTTATAGTGATTGCAATAGTGGCCATTGTTTCAACGTTTGCTGTTACCAGCTTTCAGACGTCCAGTAAGACTATTAACGTTGCTGGCTCCATGCGTAATCTTACCGCCTATCTGGAAAAAGCGCGGGTAGACGCCGTGCGTCGCCACGTTACGGATGGCAGTGCGAGCGTAAGCTTCAATAGCTCGTCAAGTTACACCGTTACTATGGATTTCAGTGGCAGCGGCGCTTCGACCACTCGCACGATTACTTTGCCGGCCGGGACAACGCTTCGCTACACGCTGCCGCCAGCCACGACTATCATAGATCCTTCTTCTACCCCATTAACAATTGCTTATGATTGGCGCGGACGTACGACAAACACGGTCTTGCTTACCTTGGCGGATTCCACGGCGGGGGTCACGCCGAGCACCATTGTTGTGGGTACCGCGGGTGATCTTTCAACCGACACTACCGTTACAGGACCCGTCACGAACCCCACGCCCGTAAATACCACAGTTACGACCACGACCGCGATCAAGGACATGCATTGAGTCGAGTAAGCAACAGGAGAGATATCCGATGAGATCAAATGAATCAGTCATGTGTCGCGCAAGCAACTCAGGGAAGCGCAATAGTGAACGGGGCTTTACGCTGATTGAGACGTCAGTCGCCCTGGTTGTGCTGATGGTCGCAGGCCTTGGCGTGGCATCTCTGTTCACATATTCCATTCGGTATAATTCTGGAGCCGATGACCGGGCTATAGCAATCAGCATTGCTCAGGCACAGCTGGAACAATTTCGCAGCGTGGCCTTCACTGATCCCGTCCTCAACGTATCGGCCGCAACAGTGCTCAACCCGAACACAGTCAGTAATGGGCGGACCTACCAAGTCACGAAAACGGTGACAGGCTCAAATAACGACGTCAGTGGAAACCCCACGTTGAAGACGGTCACTATCAGAGTCGATCCGCTCAGCCCGGGTTGGGCAGGCTTCCCTGTAATAGTGCGAACGGTACGTTCCTCACTGAGTACAGGACCAAACTAAGCACACATTGCTAGAGTACTTGCAGCAGGAACTGCCAAATCTATGAACAAAGCACATCTTAAACCGTCAAAACAATCTGGTTTTTCGTTAGTAGAGCTCTTCATAGCCATGACGATAACGCTCGTCATCATGGCGATAGCATCTTCTCTCCTAGCGTCCTCTTTTAAAGTTCGCGACCGCGAAAATCGGAGATCTTCGGCGGTTGCTGACGCACAGCGCGCACTCAATATGATGTCACGAGAAATTGCCAATGCGGGTTACGGACTTAGTACCAATGGAATCGTCACAGGAGATTCAGGTCTGGCGTCGATACGCGTTCGCTCCGACCTGGATTTGTCTGGCGCGACCGACGCAGACAAAGAGGACATTAAATACATTTTGGTCAATGACGCTAACGGAAGATTTATCGTGCGACTGAATCTGCAGCCAACTCAGACAACAGGTCTAATAGCTAATCGCATAGATGGATTGAAGATTCGTTATTACGACGAGAGAGTTACTTACACGATAGGTGATTGCAAGTCAGCTGTCGCTAACTGCGATATCACCAACGTCCGTAATGCTGCAGGCGCGCTCGAGTCTGAAGTGGCGTCGGTGGATAATGCCAAGTATGTTGTGCTAATCCTCAGCGTCACACTGCCACAGGTTGGAACCACGGGCTCGCCCGGTTACCAACCCCCTTCGGCAACGCAACTAGTTTCGAGTGTTGCATTGCGCAATGCGGTTTTGGACACCTACTGAAATATTCTTCGTAAGAATGCCTGGGAGGTTAATTATGGATCACTCAGAATCAACGTCCGGTCAACGCGAACGCGTAAATGAACGCGGCGCAGCGCTGGTCATTTCACTGCTTATCGCCACCGTGCTTCTCGTGGCAGGCGGCGCCTTGATTCAGGTAACCTCGATGTCCGCAGCAAACGCCATTGATTCTACTGCCGAAGCACAAGCTTATTATGGCGCGGAAGCTGGGCTTCAGGCAGCCCTAAATGCGTTGAGAGGTAATGCAGCGCCAACTGCTTCGGCAATGCCGCCAGGTATGACCCGCCTTACTTTCCGCAACGCTGTCATAGCTGTAAGGTCCAACGATTGCCCGGCCGGGGTGCCAGGAGATCCCTCGACAGATGCGCGGCTGTCCCGCTACCTTCCTTATAGCAACCGGCAAAGTGCGGGTACCCGCGTTACGGTCGGCACGAATCCAACAATACAGTATGACGTAGTTGTTTCTGCTCTTGACGCACCGCCTCCCAATCCTCTGGTTGACCTACCCCGCGTGCTTGTTGAAGTAAAGGGCTATGGTCCAAATG
>JBHENH010000002.1:15443-26878 GCA_046262135.1 Pyrinomonadaceae bacterium | reverse complement strand
GCTCTTGACGCACCGCCTCCCAATCCTCTGGTTGACCTACCCCGCGTGCTTGTTGAAGTAAAGGGCTATGGTCCAAACGGCGCTAAAAAGGAAATGAGCATGATTGTCTCAAGGTACGCCTTTGACCCGGCTGTACCGGCCATGATGACGCTCATAGGAGCCCCAGGGGGAAGTCCGGCAATGAATTTTGAAAGCGGTAACAGCGCCAACCATAACTATTCCGGCGTCGATAATTACACCGGGTTGCCCGCTGGATTGCCCGCATTTGGAACGACAAACGCGGGAGACGCTGCAATTGCCACCGTCCAAGCTGCCAGCAATACGACTTCAACGCCGGCGGTTGCAGTTCTCACTAGTTCCAGCATTCCTGACTATCTAAGTAACCCGGCAGAAGCGCGCAGATTTCTCAGTACCATGCAGGGGGAAGCAAGAAGGCGTGCGCTGCTTTCCCCTCCCACTGCAACCTACTGTGAACCCCCATCTGCGTGTTTTGGTAGCGCGGCCTCGGCAGCTAACAGTGGCAACCCGACAGGATTAACTTTTGTGAAGGGCGATTACACGATGGGCCCCGGTAGTGGTTCAGGTACATTGGTTGTTACCGGAGAGTTGACCACAAACGGCGCCACCAATTTCAGCGGGCTCCTTTTTGTGATTGGTACCGGTTATGTCAACCGCGACGGCGGTGGCGGCGGCGCCTTCTATGGCGCGAATTTCGTTGCCCGCGTTGACTGGCCTGCGGCGGACCCGCCGTTAGAGAACTTCGGAGCGCCGTTCTTTCAATTCAATGGTGCCGGCGCCGCGACTATGCAGTATGACTCGGATGCCGTTGCTAACGCGCTTCAGTTGATGCCGCCCCCGGTTCTCGGCGTGAAGGAACATTAGTAAACCGATAGTCCGAGACGTTAAGGATGTTCGATTGGAAATGACCTAACGACTCGCTCTTTTGACTGGCTTTAGTTCGATGTATTGAAAATTCGCCTGGTGAAATACCGCTACTGTGATGCGGCACAGGTCTTCGGAAGGAAACGATCGTGTTACAAAAAGCTGCTACAGTTAATCCTGCCCGGGATTCCTCTAAAAAATGTTCCCATTGCGGACTCAGAAACTTCGCGGATACAAAACAGTGCCGACGCTGTAAATCCGACCTTTCGCTGCCGTTGAATGTGGCGAGGAACGACAAACAGATGCTCAGTAATTCAAGGGAGCCGGCTGGATCAACGTTCAGCGTCGCTTGGATTCTCGCGGTTTTGGTAGTC
Organism: Pyrinomonadaceae bacterium; assembly: GCA_046262135.1. Classification (GTDB taxonomy): domain Bacteria; phylum Acidobacteriota; class Blastocatellia; order Pyrinomonadales; family Pyrinomonadaceae; genus PSRF01. The sequence continues at coordinate 25,622 of JBHENH010000002.1, read as the reverse complement.
GTATTATTAGGTCTAGCATTGTTTTATATCAGGCAAGTGCCTCAAGGAACAGATGTAGGAGGCGAAGCTCTAGTTGCGCAAGCCCCGGCAACGCCCGGTGCAGAACAGCCTGGATCAAATGCTTTTGAGCAAAACGCTCAAAGCGAAGCAGCGGCAACACAGATTGTTACCGAGATTAAACGCTTTCAGGATGCAGCGGAAAGAGGTATGGAATATAAGGATTATGATCAAAAGCTCGATAATCTAAAGAAGGAGCTAAATAGCACCCTTCCCACTTTTGTCCGCCACAACCCGGGCGATGAAGTTTTTAGACAGGAAGTTGATGCTGCTCTGCGAGAATATACAGCTGCACGCAACTGGTGGAAGACAACCATGACCAACAGCAGCGTGTTCACTGAGGCAGAGAGAGATGAAAGAACGCAAAGAAGTTGGACCGCGGCGAGAACTCACCTCACAAATGCCGAAAAGGCGTTGACTCCTTCTATCGCGAATTAAGAATTCCTAAGACTTAGTAATTGTTGGGCGCGAAAGGTGAGACCATTTCGCGCCCTTCCTTATACACCACAGGATCTACAAGGAGGGTGGCCGCGTAGCGATATCCCGCGCAATCATATTCGAGGGATTAATGAATCGTCCGCCGCGTGCGAGGTCCGCACGCCCCGCGCGCAGGCGGACGGTGAAACGCCCCGTCGATATATTCGGCGGGGCGCAACCGTTTCTAACGGCTTTCCTAAAAATTCGCTGCCGGCCCACGCTGCCAGGTTAGATCCTAACTTTTCAAGGGGCGTCCGGAGGCGTTTTCAGGCTGGGCTCGAATTCAGCATTCATAGAGCCAGAGATGCTTTCGGTATCAGCAAGCTTCATTGTCAAAGCCAGAGGTTTGTAGTTGAACGGCTTCGGACCGCCCCGACTATTCTGTACTTGCATCACCAGGTAATCCTGGTTTTGCCGAAACCGTACAACGTTTCCTCGTTGATTCATAATTACAAACAGTAGGTCACCCTTTGCGGTTCTCATCTGGCCCACAAGAGAACTAGCTCCACCGTCCGTCCGAATGAGGGTGCCGGTTTTGGCAATGACGCTACCCTGCCACGCCGGGCCGGTAAACCGATCTTCGAGCGTGCCCGGATCAATCCCTGCGACAGGCATGATATCGGCAGGAGCAAGGTTGTTCTTCTGTAGCTCAATTCGAAGTGCCCTAAGGATTTTCATCATCGCACGCGGGGTGACGCGGTTTACCCCTAATCCACTGAGCGAGGCCATTTGTATTTCTCCGGGGGGAATACCGAGGGAATTTATCAACTGGCGTCGCACTGCTGGTATACCACCGAGGCCGTCTCCGAGTCGCTCGGCCATGAAGTTATTTGAATAACATAGAAGCACCTTAAGTACGTCGGGGAGTTTGCTCGACTTGTGTGTGAGCAAAAGCCGCGCTCCCGGCGCGGCGGGACCTACGTAGACATCGCCCAGTACTGATACGCTGGGAACAGTTTGGAGACTTCTGTGATCTCGCAGCGTGGTTCGTTCGTAGGTCCACGCGCGGGTCGCTGCTTCCGATCTAAGCGAAGAGTCGAGACTGTCATACAGCCGTTCCCCGGATGCGCGGGCAGACGGACTGAAATTCATGGTGAAGCCCGGAGCTACTATAAGATCCCCCGTTACCGTTCGCACACCAAGGTTATTTAGCTGCCGTGCAATCATTACAGCGTGTTCATAGTGGAACGAAGGATCGCGACCAGTCACATATAAGTTTCCTACGATTCTGCCGCTCGTTTTGTCGAAGGAACCATTCGTCCAAAAGCCCGTGGTGAATCGATGCTGCACTCCGAAATTGCGCAGAGCAACCAAAGCTGTAGCAAGCTTGATCGAAGAGGCCGGATTAAACGTCTGATCGATCGATTGCGCTGACACAGTTTTGCCATCGATCGTTTCAATTAGTACACCCTGGAGGCCGTAAACAGTCACTAACTCCTCGTTAGTGTTCGCTTGAGTTTGCTGAATGGAATTCGCAAACTGCTGGAGCTCTTTATTTACGGTAGGCTGACTGGTCTGTCCGTTTGCCGGTGTCTGCGCAGGAAGTATTGCGGGCACCAGGAATAAGACAAGTGCCGCACAGAAAATATGTATCGAATGGGGTTTAAAGATTTGCATACTGGTCCCACCTTACTCGTGGCAAGAGCAACAGTCTGATCATACCATGATGTCAGCATGCATGGTTGCAGGAGAGTTCTTTTGATGCCGTTCCCTTTGCATAGGATGTCGCGAATCTATGCAGGAATGCGCTTGATGAGGGCAGCATTCAAAGTACAATTGCGTTGACAACGTAAGAAGCGCAAACCTAGAATCTGAGCATTGACAATCCAGTGAGAAGCAAACGCCCAGTCGTGGATGTTGAAGACATACGCGCGACCCACAAAGCGAGAAGGAAAGAGATTCGGGATCGACTCGATCAATTTCGCGGAGTGTGGGCTGCTGGTAGTGACGCGCAGCTTTGGGAAGAACTTGTCTTCTGCATATTTACCGCCGGCGCGTCCGCTCACATGGGCTTTCGCGCTGTGGAAGCAGTACGACCGTTTCTCCTGAATGGCGCGCGCGAAGAGATGACCAGAGCTTTGAGGAATGCTGGCGCGCATCGCTTTCCGGTCGAAAGGCCAGGCTACATCGTGGTGACGCGAAACTACCTGCGCGAGCATTGCGACATGGCTTTGCGGAATAAACTACGGGCTTTCGCGAACCCAATCGAGCGCCGGGACTGGTTGGCCCAGGAGAAGCGCATTAAAGGGTTAGGCTACAAAGAAGCCAGCCATTTCCTAAGAAATATCGGTTTTAGAGGCTACGCGATCCTCGATAAGCACGTTATGAGCTGTCTCCTGGATCTCAAAGTGGTTGAAACACCTAAGCCGCCGGCAACGCGAACACGTTATTTGGATATAGAAGAAAGAGCCCGCGCGTTTGCGCGAGAAATTAGGATCGATTTTGACGAGCTCGATCTGGTTCTCTGGTCGTTGAAAACAGGCGAGGTATTGAAGTAAGACTCTTATTTTCTCCGAACTAACTGTTCACGGTCACAACGATGGTGAGAAATGGTAGTAATAGAGTTTCCTAACGAGAAAACCAGGCTGTGCAGACTGGCGGTCGGATTTTTGGCCGCTGTTGTTATTTGTTCGGCACTGTCTGTATCTCCGTTGTACGCTTCGCGCGATCGAAAAGCTCTTCAGCGTGCTGAGAAGGCGCTAAATGATGGAGATTACGAAACTGCAGAAAAACTTTTCCGCGAGTTGCTTGTTAAGGATGCTCACGATAATGCGGCCCGGCTGGGTTTAAGTTATGCGCTCTTGAAGCAAAGGTTTATTCAGGATGCATTTGATCATGCGGCGAGAGTCATATTGTCAGAACCCTTGTCCGCGCGCGCTCATGCATTGTTGGGTTCCGCGATTCTAGCTTCAGGGGACTTTCGCAATTCAGTGGAAGAGTTTCGTACCTCACTCACCATCCAGGAAAATGAGTCACTGGCGATCGCTGGTTTGGCGATGATCGATTTCTATGAGAACAGGCTTGAGTCGGCGGTTAAAGGATTGCGGCGCGCGGTAAGCCTGGATTCTTCAGAGCCGGATTACATTTTCAATCTCGGGCAGGCTGCCGCTAGAAGCGAACGATATAAGGAAGCAGCCGACTCATATGAACGATTTCTAATCATCGCCCCTAAAACGGATGCTGATCGTCGCGCACGCATCCGTGGTCTAATTGATTTTCTTCGTTACGTAGGAAAGCAAGGCTCGCTTTATGTTCCTGCGGGTGAAAATAAAACGACGATACCATTTGAGATCGTGGAGAACCGACCTGTCTTGAATGTTCGCGTAAATGGCGGGAAAAATGTATTGCGGTTTGTTCTTGATACTGGATCGGGAATGTCTGTCGTTTCAGAAGAGACGGCAAAGAAGTTGGGTCTGCGGCCAGTCGCCCGCGGCGGATTAGCGCGCGCAGTTGGCGGCGGCGGAAAGTTTGAGATTGTTTACGGGTTTCTTTCTTCCTTTGAGATGGGGGATGTAAGAGTTGAGAACGTACCAGTTTATATTCGTCACTTTTATGACAGTGCCGTTCCGGTTGATGGGTACATCGGACTTTCGTTGATTTCGAAATACTTTGCCTCTGTTGATTATGGCGAGAAGCTGTTTTCCTTGCGCCGCACCTCGGAATCAAACATTTTCGATTCCGGCAATCTGAAAATTTCAAGGAATGTCGCAGTGGCTGTGCCGTCGACCGTTATTGAGATACCGCTGCGTACTACTTCAAGCGGCTTTCTCAGTGGCGAGGTTCATCTCGAAGGTGTTGAAAAGCCGTTGAATTTTATTCTGGACACCGGCGCCAGCGTCTCAGTTGTTTCCGAAAGACTGGCAGCAGAAGAAGATTTAAGTAGTTATCTCGAACCAACACGAATGCGCGTTTATGGCGCCGCGGGTATCGCTGAGGGTGTAAAGAGTCTATTGTTGCCTAAAGTGATGCTCGGCACGCTTACGCGCGAGCAGATCAGCGCTGCGATCCTTGATCTGGAACCAGTCAATGAGACTGCGGGATTCACGCAAAATGGCATTCTTGGTGGAAACTTCCTTCGCCATTACCGTGTTTCTTTCGACTTCCAACGCGGGCTGGTTCAGTTGGAACCGGTGAAAAAAAAGGTGAGCAGCGGTGGAAGTGCCCGCCCGCAAGAACACCTAAATTAATGAAGCAAAGCCTCTATCTCGAAACGTCGGTAATCGGCGCCTACCTCGACAATGGCGAGCCGTTCCGTCGCGACTTGACCATCCGTTGGTGGGAGCATGAAATGCCGGATTATCGAGCGGTAATCTCGCCTTTAGTCTCTCGAGAACTTGAGCGTGTCGCCGAGCCTCATCGCTCCTCGTATTTGAATCTGATATCGCGGCTGCAACACGTCGAGCTCACTGAAGAAGCGTCCATACTGGCAGACGGTTATATTTCGCGAGGAATATTTCATCGTAAGTTTATTGCCGACGCTCTGCATGTGGCCATCGCTTCGTATCACAAAATCGATTACCTGGTAACCTGGAATTTTGGCCATCTCGCGAATGTTCGTCGCCAGGCGCGAATTCGTCTCTTTAATACGGCGGCAGGCTTTTACGTTCCGATGATCGTAACGCCCGAGTTTCTTGTTTCCGAGGCCACAGAAAAGGCAAAGTAATCTCAGCGGGAAGGCTCATTACGAAGAAGGTCAGGATTAATTTGAAAGTCGATCGGAAGATAAGGAAAAAGAGCGGAAGCCGGAAACCAGAGACTCAGGATCCAAAACTTGTGATGTACCGTCGCCCAAAATTTCTGGAAGTGTTACACGCGATTCGCGAAGATATGTCCCGCGAGGTTGATTATGATGTAGATCTTTTCGCTGAAATGGTTCGTTCAGGAGTCAGACCTGCTCATGGTCCGGAAAGGGTCATACGAGGTATCAGAACTCGTGTCCCCCGTGATGAAGCTACGGAAGATTTAGATGCGTCTGATCAGCGACCGAGAAAGCGGGCGGGTAAATCAAGATAGAACCATCGAACGAACTATGGCCACGAATTGATGCACTCATGAACGCAACTTTTGAAACCATCGGATTGGAAGTCCCCAGCGAGAAAGCCTTTAACTATCTCGCGGAACGCGCTGGAGATCAGGGTGAACCCTCCCGTCTTAATCGTCGCGGGGCCGTGCTGCACGGGCGCTGTTGGAAACTGGGCGAGGGCCTGGAGGTCTGGACTGTTTTATACGAGTCGGGCGGGGATGTTTTTTACGCGGACTGCAGACCAGGTTTCCGGGCGCGCTACATTCAAACAATCAGTCCATGGGCGCTTACTGAATATGATGAAGAAGGCGAAGCAGTGGTCCATGGGTATCGTGAGAGTACGGATTGTGAAGTCTTATTCGAACTTCAAAATCTCACTGAAGTAGGACCGGGGGGCTTTCGCGCGCAGGAACTTCATGTGGGACTTTGCGGATTGGCTTATCGCGCTCGCGTCAGAAACAGCCCCGCAAAAACGAAATGGATGCCATTGGATAAAGCTGCGCCATCGCGGGCCGCGCATGAAAATGATTGGAGTCTTTCGGGCCGGGTGGTTGACTTCAAGCCTCTAAAAAACCCACTCTCCGGTAGCGACCTGTACTGGATTAATGTGGACCTCGAGCAGATGAATCTCGAAATTCTCGTCAACCAACGATCTCTTCGCGGAGATGCCCTTGCGCCCGGCGCTACGCTCGAGGCAGAAATCTGGTTGCAAGGTCACGTACTCGATGAACTGGCGCTACGTTCGCGTTATGAAGGGGTGGATATTTCATGTTCCGCCGCAAAATTCTGGGCACAACTGAAACGAAGAAACTAACGGATTCGCTCCTGCTGGTTGATTTCGAAGACGCCCGTCGCTGTACGAACTGCGGTAGGCTAATAATCCATCTCAATGAAACGTCTCATTGCCCTTAGCGTCATCCTACTCACGGTCGCGATCGGTTCTTACTTTTTCAATCAATACTGGATTCATCAATATGATGCCGTGATTGCCAGGCAGGCGAGCGTTTATCGAGTAGACCCGGACCTCGTGTGGAGCATCATTTACGAGGAAACTTACTTCAGTCCGTGGAAGAACGGTAAGGCCGGCGAGATCGGTTTAATGCAGATCACGCCTGTTGTGGGTCGGGAATGGGCCGCCGAAACGGGTATGCGGGAATTCGAGCGGCAAATGGCCCAGGATCCGCGAAGCCTACTGCGGGATCCCGAGCGGAACATTCAGATCGGCTGCTGGTATCTGGAAAAAATCTCAGAACAATATCGCGACGTACCCAATGCGGAAACTCGTGTGATTGCCGCGTACAATGCCGGACCCAGCCGCGCCGCCGAATGGAATAAAGTTTCTGAAGGTGGCAAACCGCTGTCACCGGATCAGTTCATTAACAAGATTGATATCCAGTCCACTCGGTCCTACGTTGTCTCAATAATCGAACGCTACCACAAGCTTAAAGGGCCTGCACAAACCAATTCGGTTAACGTCGAGTCGCGTTCGCCAACGACGCGATGAGCCCAACGAATCTGCTGGTCCTTTTCACTTCAGCTAAAGTAATTCAGTTGTCGCGTGGTTATATTCACAATGAGATAAGGTTTGGCGTGCGTCCTGGCGGTTCGAGCATGCAGCAATGATCACACTTTATTGCGCTCAATGGGTTTTGCCGATCAGCTCACCGGCGATTGTAGAGGGCGCGATCGCCGTCGAGGGCCAATCGATACTTTCAGTAGGGAAGCGCACAGTACTTTCGACACAATTCGGGGAAGCTACCATTCGCGACTTTGGCAACTCCGCTATCCTACCGGGCTTCATCAACGCGCATTCACACCTCGAATTGACCGCAATGCGCGGCTTTCTGGAAAAAGAAGAAACCGACTTTTTTGCCTGGCTGAAAAAGCTGACAATTGCTCGTCTCGAGCGAATGACCTCCGAAGACTTATACGTATCCGCCGCGTGGGGAGTGTGTGAAGCACTTAGAGCCGGAGTAACCTGCGTCGCCGATGCCAGTGACGGGGCCTTCGAAAGCATGAAGGCACTTTGTGACGCAGGGCTTCGCGGTATTGTTTACCAGGAATCGTTCGGCCCAGACCCACAGCTGGCCAAGCGGAATGTCAAAAAACTTCGTGACAAGGTTATGCGACTGCGCGGACTTGAAACGCCTTTGGTCAGGTGTGGCATCTCGCCTCACGCCCCTTACACAGTCAGCGGGCCGCAGCTTGAGTTAATCTCAGAATTTGCTATCGATGAACGTCTGCCGCTCATGATGCATGCGGCCGAAACGCCTATGGAAGTTTCGCTGATGCTTGAAGGAGTTGGTCCCTTTGCGGACGGGCTAACGCGTCGTGGCATTGAATGGAAAGCCCCTCGAATTTCAACAATTCAATATCTAAAGAATTATGGCGTGCTAAAGACGCGTCCGTTGCTTGCGCACTGCATTCATATTGATGAAGCCGACCTTGAAACCATGCGCGAGACGGAAACCGCGGTTGCGCATTGCCCCAAGTCAAACGCGAAACTTAGCCATGGTCGAGCGCCGTTCGGCAAGATGATCAAAAACAAAATCGCGGTAGGTTTGGGTAGTGATTCTGTTGCCAGTAACAATACGTGTGACCTTCTGGAAGAGGCGCGATTTGCATTGTTGCTTGCGCGCTCCGGCGAAGACGACGGGCAGGAACGTTTGTCGCCTGACGATCTTTTGCAGACCGCTACCCTCGGAGCAGCGCGTGCCCTGGGTCTTGAGGGGCAAATCGGAGAGTTGAAAGAGGGGTTGCTAGCAGATTTCGTTGTTGTCTCGCTTGATCTTACACATCAAGTGCCCTCATATGATCCCGTCGGCACGTTGATCTTCACGTCTTCCGGGCGTGACGTGAAGTTGACGGTTGTTGCGGGTCAAGAAGTTTATCGCGACGGGCTTGTGACAACCGTAGATGAGGAGCGGTTGCGAGCGCGCCTTAGCGAAGTTGCGGCAAAACTTGCGAGCTAATAATAGTACTCGTTTGCAAAGCCACATTCATTCGACTACCTGATCGAAGCAGCGACCGCCGCCTCAAAAATCTCGATCGCTACATCCACATTCTCTTTTGTCAGGATTAATGGCGGCGACCAGCGAATCGTATTGGCCCCTGCTCCCAAAATAATCAACCCGCGTTCGAAACAAGCCATCTCAACTCGGTCCCGAAGACCCGGTGCCGGTTTGTTCGTTGCACTATTCTCCACAAACTCCACACCTATCATCATTCCCATGCCGCGCACGTCGCCAATACAATCATACTTCGTTTGCAACCGCTTGAGAGCCGCTTTTAGATAAGCGCCAACATCGGCACTATTTTGGACCAACCCGCCTTCGAGTAGTTCAATCGTTTTCAAAGCCGCTGCAATGCAAACAGGATTACCACCAAACGTGGAAGCATGCGCACCCGGTTTCCAATCCATCAGGTCCGCACGAGCTACGCAAGCGCCTATTGGCAGACCAGAACCAATTCCTTTGGCGATACAGACAATGTCTGCCTGTACTCCGTAATGTTCGCACGCGAACATTTTCCCTGTGCGGCCCATTCCCGATTGCACTTCATCCACTATTAAGAGAATTCCATGCTCATCACAGATGCGACGCAGCCCGCTTAAAAAATTCTTTGGAGCTGGCAGATAACCGCCCTCTCCCTGGACAGCTTCTACCACTATTGCCGCAACTTCCTCTGGAGGCGTTGTCGTCTTGAATAAACGTTCTTCAATCCAATTGAGCGCACCTTCTCCGGCGCCGCCGTCCCCACAATCTGCCGCACTGAATGGATTGCGAAACTCATTCGGATAGGGAACGTGAACAACGTCGAGTGCCTGACGTTTGAACCCAACTCGCTGCGCAGCTCTTGATGAAGTCAGCGAGAGCGAGCCCAATGTGCGTCCGTGAAAGCTATTGAAGAATGCAATGAACTTTTCGCGCCCTGTCGCGTGCATGGCCAGCTTCAAGGCAGTCTCCACAGCCTCCGTGCCACTGTTGGCAAAATGGGTACGCGTGGGCGACGCAACCGGCACAATCTGATCAAGCTTTTCAGCAAGTTCGGGCATGTGGTGGTAGTAATAATCGGTGCCACACATATGTATGAGTTCCTGGGCCTGCTTTTGAATTGCGCGGACCACTTCGGGATGACAGTGTCCAGTTGAACACACTGCTACGCCCGCATTGCAGTCAAGGAAAATGTTCCCGTCAACATCCTCAACCCAGACGCCCTGTCCCCGCTCGGCGACCAGCTTAAAAGCAGGTCGCGGGTAGGAGGGGGTAACGAATTGCTCGTCTGCCGCAATAATCTCTTTCCCTTTTGGACCAGGGAGTGATGTCTTGATTTCGGGCCGCTTCGGTGGCGCCATTGTTGTCGTGGACATGTTTGCTCTCCTTTATGGAAACCGGCCTTTTTTGGAAGAAAGTACGACAAGAAGTCGAGACTTCCCTGATTGGTCAGCAAAGGCTTAAAGGAAAGGACTGCTAGTCGGCAAACAGGTTAGAGCGGGTGTCGAGTGGTCGGTGATGTAAAGTTTGCTTATTCCACATGGCTCGATACCGTTTGCTGGGTTTAGGGAGGCTACTGACTGCCTTAGGTATCCTGATACTACCATGCGGCGTCGGCGGGTTTCCACC
>JBHENH010000002.1:387-15433 GCA_046262135.1 Pyrinomonadaceae bacterium | reverse complement strand
AATGCGGTTAGTTTGCCATACCTGCCAGCTCCAGAGTTTCTTTAGATGCCCGCGAAATGCCCATTCGAATCGTCTCTTTGGGCGGGGGTTCGGGCCGGATAGGGAGCCGCCGGCCCAGGTTGTGAAGCAACACGCAGGAGCGGAAATATTTCTCGTGATCCCACTCGACCTCCGCCATAGTCAGAAGACAATCAATGAGCTGTTCATAACCGGCAGCCTCGGCGTAATGAGCTGCTAGTTCATACTCGCGAATGTTTCCACTTTCGAGCCTGCCGGCGCCATACATTGGCAGTAACCACCCCGTGACATGACAAAGAAGGCCCAGGGTTCGTCCTATTAGTAATGCGCGAATTTCTCTAAATTTCGAAGGTTGGGCTTTGAGGTTGTGAAGCATCTCTCCAATGAGCTCACGATGATGCCATTCGTCTTTTTCGATCTGCTCGATGCGGGCGCGCTCGCTGTGATCACTCACTGAACGCCAGTGGCCCCTATACGCGTATGCAGCCGCCAGCTCACCCGAATATGCGAGTTGTAAGATACCTCTGAGCTTCTGATAACTGTCGTCTTCCTGCATGCCTTCTCCGAATGAGTTTCTTGACACTTTCTCGCGTCGGCATATACACTCGCGCTCTTTCAAATCCTAGCATTCTTAGTACAAATTGCGCAGGGATGGACCGCGATAGGGCATCCGTCTCCGATCGTCGAAAGGATCAACAACAGATGGGTGTGCGAAAGAAGATAACTGTGGTTGGCGCCGGAAACGTGGGTGCAACCGCTGCGCATTGGTTAGCAGCAAAAGAATTGGGCGACGTACTGCTTGTCGATATCGTGGAAGGCGTTCCGCAGGGAAAGGCTTTAGACCTGGCTGAAGCGGCGCCAATCGAAGGCTTCGATGTCAGACTCACCGGGCTAAATACTTATGATGGAACAGAGGATTCAGATGTGGTGATAGTCACGGCCGGGCTACCACGGAAGCCGGGCATGAGTCGCGATGATTTGCTTAAGACGAATGCAGAAATTGTTTCCAAGGTAGTCGACGAAGTCGTCAAGCGTTCACCTGAATCGATCCTGATCATCGTCTCTAATCCGCTTGACGCAATGTGCCAGGTAGCTTTGCGACGCTCAGGCTTTCCAAAGCATCGTGTCATCGGCATGGCTGGAGTGCTGGATTCGGCGCGCATGCGTTGCTTCCTCGCAGAAGCGCTTGATGTCTCAGTTGAAAATGTGACGGCATTTGTATTAGGGGGGCATGGGGACACGATGGTCCCGTTACCGCGGTTTTCAACTTGTGCCGGAATTCCCATTCCCGAACTGCTACCGAAAGATCAGATCGATGCGATAGTTAAACGAACTGCAAACGGTGGAGCCGAGATTGTTGCTCTGCTGAAAACGGGTTCGGCTTACTACGCACCCTCTGCTGCCGCCGTTGAGATGACCGAATCGATCCTAAAAGATAAGAAGAAGATTCTTCCGTGTGCGGCCTATCTTGAAGGTGAGTATGGAATCAACGGACTGTATGTCGGAGTGCCATGCAAACTGGGCGCGCGTGGGCTTGAGCAAATCATAGAAATCAACTTGCTCGCAGAAGAACGCATTGCTTTACAGAAAAGCGCCGCCGCTGTTCAGGAACTGGTGGACGTATTGGGCATTTAGAGCACGCCAAAAACGACGTTAGCCGGCCTCGCAATTCACCGCATGTAACGGACATCCAACAATGTCTTTGAACCCTTAACATTCCTTTCGCATCACAAGGAGATCTCAATGGAAAACTCCCAGGAAGACCTTGCCAAACGCGTTGATGATATCGAGAAAACTATTGGCGACTTCGCTCAGGTAATCAACGTGTTCAAAAGCGCCCTGATTGAAAACGGCAATGGCGGTTCAGATCCATTTCCAATTCCCCCGACTTGCCCGCCCTATTGTGCACATCGGAAGAAGAGTGACTTTATCGACGATCTGCCGCTGACGGACCGGGTGGCGGACATCCGACAATGGATCGGCGACTTTGGCGCTGCGTTTGAATATTTGGCGACGTTGCTACAGTCCTTAAGGCAGGCTCTGGAAGAAATGCCGCCTCCCACCTGTCCACCTTATTGTGTACATCCTCCCGGCAAGAAGGGTTATTGATTCGCGTTTCAGTTGAAATCACTGATTAAAACTGCATCGCTGGTTACGACACCACGCGCACACGCGAGCTGTTTGCCGTCGGATGACCACGCAAAATTAAATATTTGATCAGCTTTAAAATCTGTCAACTGCCTGGGTGCACCGCCGCTCAGCGGCTGACTCCAAATATTTGAGATCCCGTTTCGTCTATCAATATAGGTGAGGGCGCGGCCATCCGCAGTCCATCGAATTCTCTGCCAGACAAAATGCTGTAAATACGGCATAGGCATATCAAATAGCTTTTCAACGGGTCCACCCTCGAAAGGGAACACCGCCAGCTTCCATTGCGTGGCGTTTTCAGCGAGATAGGAACACGCAACCCATTTTCCGTCAGGCGAGATGACGGGCCAGTTGGAGTAATGGTCGGTTAACTGCGAACGTGTGCCTTCATTGAGGCGAAGCTTCCACAGCGTCGGAACGCCGTTGACAAAGCCCTGATAGACTATCCATTGCCCGTCCGGCGTGATCTGCGGAAACTCCTCATCGTCTCCATTTGTTAGCTGTCTCTGGTTGGTTCCATCCGTGTCCATAATCCAAACGTTGAATTTACCCGCTCGGTCTGTCGCGAATGAAATATAGCGGCCGTCGGGTGATACTGAAGGATCGCGGTCAACCCCCGGGTCGTTCGTCAATTGCCTTTGACCCGTCCCGTCCGCATTCATGATCCATATATCCGCATTTCCGCTTGCAATCGAGCTATAAACAATTCTTCCGTCCGGTGTCCACGAGAGACCGTGGTGCTTGCTTACTCCCGAAGTTAGTTGAGTAGCACGGCTTACATCTCCGTTTGGAACAATCCATAAACTGGAAAGACGATCGGATTGGACAGTTAACAACTTGCCGGAGTCGGCTGCCAGACTCAATCCCACGTAGCTGTTCAAGTCGTTGGTAATTCGACGCACCGCTCCGTCGGGATAGGAAACGTGCCAGATTTGAAAAGGACTCGACGACTGTTCGGCTGCGGTGATAACTAATCCACGTCCATCTTTCAGCCAGGTGACTTTCTCGACAATCGCCCAGTTTCGCGATGACACTGTCTCTTCAACTCCGTCGGCTACTCGGACTTTCGCAAGACTACTATGAAAACCTCCCACTGAACTGCGGACGGAGCAGGCGATTTCCTTTCCGTCCTGGGACCAAGCCGGAGTCACTTCCGAAAAAAATAGCGGTTCGCGTCGCCGCGCGACAATCCGTTCGTGAGTCCCATCTGCGTCCGCTATTACTAATGCCGATTCGCCACGATTAGTATCCCGACGAATGAAAGCGATCTGTTTTCCATCTGAAGAAAAGCCGACACCGCTTACCAGATCTACCGGGAGCTTCTGTGGCGAGGAACCGAGTACTGCAATTTTGTACAACACGTCCCGCGCATTGTTCTCCCACACAACGTAGTAAATATTGTCGCCGTCAGGTGTGAACGTAAGACCTTCGTATTGCCCGCCGGTAGAAGTGACGACCTGTTTACCGGCGACCGGCTCCCCCACCTGTCTGAGCCAGAGACTTTGTAATCCGTTGTCTTCCACCACCTCCGCAAGATACTTGCCGTCAGGAGAGATGGCCGCATCTACTGTCTTACCCGAGTTCGTAAGCTTCGTCAGCCGCATGTTCTGAAACGAGTTTGACGGCGTGGTCCCGGTCCAGTGAAAAATGGACCAGGCAATCGCCAGGGCAACCAAAGCGAGCAGGAAAAAGCTGATTGATAATCGTGGACGGCGTAATGAGTCAGAGATGCTTTTAAAAGCACTCGACTGAGATTCTCTCGCAGGCACCAGCCGCTGAGTGCGATGCCCATCCTCGGTATCCAGAACCATCTGAGCACTGCGGAGATCCGACACCATCTCGCCGGCGGACTGGTAACGTGCCTCGCGTTTCTTAGCCAGGGCTTTTAAGGTGATGCGATCGAGTTCCGGAGGCACACGCTTGTTGATAGAAGACGGCGGCGTTGGGTTAAAGTGAATTATTTGAGCGCCAATCTCAAGGACGCTGCCGCCTGAAAAGGCTGGCCTTCCCGCCAGGCACTCGTAAAGCAGCGCGCCGATCGCGAACAGATCGCTGCGCGCATCTACGTCGGCCCCCATTGCCTGTTCAGGTGAAAGATATAGTGGCGTCCCTACAATCACATTGCTGCTTGTGCGCGTTGCCAGCAATGTGTTGGCTTCAGGGTCGGATGCTCCCTGAGGTTCTTCAGGAAGGTGTTTTACTAATCCAAAGTCAAGCACCTTGACCTGGCCGTCTTCGTCCACCAACACGTTCGAGGGTTTGATGTCGCGGTGAATAATTCCACGTGCGTGCGCTGAACCCAACGCTTCAGCCACGTCCTGAATAATCTGCACCGCCTGGCTGATCGTTAATGCGCTTCCCATCAAGAGCTCACTTAGGGTCTCACCCTTGATGTATTCCATCACGATAAATGGCCGGCCCTCCGGAGTCTCACCATAATCGTGAACAACAGCGATGTGCGGGTGGGAAAGCGTAGAAACTGCTCGAGCTTCGCGAAGGAAACGTGCGCGATAGTGATGGTCATGCGATTCAGAAAGAAACTTGATGGCCACGCGCCTTCCGAGGTGCGTGTCTTCGGCCAAATAGACGACGCCCATCGCTCCCTGGCCAAGCTTTTCCAAAATTCGGTAATGCGAAACCGTCTGCCCGATCATGCGGTTTTTCTGAGCGTCCTCTAGGTACAAGAGTTGGATAATAACAGCTTGGCTGGAAACAAGTTCGACCTAATAGTTGTTAGTCGACAGTCTGAAATGCGGGCCGCCATGCTATGCGAAAGGCAGGTGCAATTCAAGACGAAACTGTAGTCGCGAAGGTGAGCCGGTCGCGTAGGATAGCCAGCAACAGTCAGAAAACACCGCTAAGTCTTTAACCAACCAAGCAGGCCGTGAACAATCGTCTCACGGTTCTCTTCGTAGATGGCGCGGGTGAGTGGAATACCCATTGGACAAGCTTGGACACAATTCTGAGCGTTGCCGCAATTTGTGATGCCGTCTTTACCCATAATTCCTTCCAATCTTTGGTCGCGACTCATTTGACCGCTGGGATGCATGTTAAAGAGACGAACCTGTGCGATGGCCTGAGGACCAATATAATTGTCTTCCTCATATTGCGGGCAGGCCTCAAGGCAACATCCACATGTCATGCATCGGGAGTATGCGTAACGTTCCTGAACATCCTCCTGGTCCATACGAGGCCCGGGTCCAAGATCGTGTGTGCCGTCAAGCTCGATCCAGGCACTGACGCGTTTCAGGTGATCGAACATCTGCGAACGGTCGACAACGAGGTCGCGTATGTTCGGAAATTTTGCCATCGGCTCAAGCTTGATTGGCTGTTCGAGGTTGTCGATTAGTGCGGAACACGATTGACGGGCGCGGCCGTTAATTATCATCGTGCAAATGCCACAGACCTGCTCGAGACAGTTCATTTGCCAGACCGGAGGCGTCGTAGGAGTGCCTTCCATCGTGATAGGATTCTTCTGAATATCCATCAGGCACGAGATGACATTCAGATTGGGACGGTAGGGAAGCTCAAAGCGTTCCCAGTACGGCGGCGAGTCCGGGTTAGCGCGTCGCCTGATATGAATTTCTACAGTCTTCGGCGGAACACGATTGGCTTTTTTTGTTTGTAGATGTGCGGACATGATTGCTCAGTCTTTTTATCACAGAGGTGCAGAGATGCCGGGAAAGCATTCAAGCAGCAATCGTCGCAGTTAGGAACGGTGTTTTATCCCCGCTCACTGAACGACGCCCAAGCCCGGCGGGGCAAGCTGCCCCTTCCCAACCACGAGCTTTACTACTTGAACCGTTGTCGGCCTTTTGCACGTGTATTAAGTCTTTGCGGCTTCTACTGCCGAACGCGGTCTGCCCACTGCCGGATCGTGCTTGGGTTCCTGTTTGGCCTTGCTGTAGTCACGCTTGCGGGGCGGAATAAGCGAAACGTCCACCGCCTGGTATGAAATCACAGGTCCCTCGCCTGAATACTCTGCGATTGTGGTCTTCAAAAAGTTTTCATCGTCACGATTCGGAAAATCGGGCTTGTAATGAGCACCGCGCGACTCGTTGCGATTGAGTGCACCCAGGGTTATCACTCGTGCCAGTTCCAGCATGTTATCCAGATGGCGAGCATGCGGCAAAGCCATCGTCGCCCACAAATTCGAGTCGTTTATAGATAACCGCTTGTAGCGATCCATAAGCTCCAGAAGTTTGTCATCCGTGGCTTTCAACTTATCGTTATAACGAACAACGGTAACGTTGTCGGTCATCCATTTGCCCATCTCCTGGTGAAGCATGTACTGGTTTTCTTTGCCGCTCTGTTTTATGAGCGCATCATTTATTTCCTGTTGTCTCTTCAATTCGCGTTCGTAAATGCGTGAACCATCCCTACCATTCCGTTCTACGTTCGTTGCGTACTGTATTGCAGCCGGCGCTGCGACAAAGCCTCCATAAACACAACTGACGAGCGAATTCGCGCCAAGGCGGTTTGCACCGTGAATCGAATAATCGCATTCCCCGGCCGCCAGTAAGCCGGGAATATTTGTCCGTTGATCATAATCAACCCACAGGCCGCCCATTGAGTAGTGGACGCCGGGAAAGATGCGCATCGGCACATGACGCGGATCATCTCCCACAAACATCTCGTAAATTTCCAGAATTGCGCCAAGCTTTCGATCCAGTGTTTCAGCGGGAATGTGTGTGAGATCAAGGTAAACCTGATTGTCACCTCCGATCCCTTTCCCTTCAATACAGACCTGGAAAATTTCTCGGGTAGCGATGTCGCGAGGAACCAGATTTCCGTATGCCGGGAACTTCTCCTCGAGGAAATACCAGCGTTCGTTTTCCGGTATAGCGGAAGGCGAACGGTTGTCACCAGGTTTTTTGGGGACCCAGACCCGCCCTCCTTCGCCGCGTGCCGATTCCGACATCAGACGCAACTTGTCTTCGCCGGGAATTGAAGTCGGATGAACCTGAATAAACTCGCCGTTTGCATACCGGGCGCCCTGCTGATAACAGGCAGCTACGGCGCTGCCAGTGCAGACCATTGAATTGGTCGACTTACCAAAAATAAGACCCGGCCCACCCGTGGCCACGATGACTGCGTCGGCCGGAAAGGCCTTCAATTCCAGCGTCTGCAGGTTCATTGCTATAAGGCCGCGACAAACCTGTGCGTCATCCAGTACCAGTGACAGCATCTCCCAGTGTTCGAACTTGCGTATCTTCCCTCCTGCTTCGTAGCGACGCACTTGTTCGTCGAGGGCGTAGAGGAGTTGCTGCCCCGTCGAAGCGCCAGCGAACGCGGTGCGGTGGTGCTTGGTGCCGCCAAAGCGACGGAAGTCGAGCAGTCCCTCTTTTGTGCGAGAGAAGGGAACACCCATGCGATCGAATAGAAAAATGATCGACGGCGCCATCTCGCACATGGCTTTTGCAGGGGGTTGATTAGTGAGAAAATCGCCGCCGTAGACTGTATCGTCGAAGTGTTCCCAGGTTGAATCACCCTCGCCTTTAGTGTTTACCGCGCCGTTGATACCACCCTGCGCGCAAACCGAGTGAGATCGCTTGACCGGAACGACAGAGAACAGGTCGACCGCATGTCCAGCTTCTGCGATCCTCATCGCCGCCGCCAGCCCTGCAAGACCGCCGCCTACTATCCCGATTCTTGGGCCATTGGATGCCATGCCGCTACAGAATTCCTCCCAGCAAACCGCCATCATGAATAAAAGCAACGGCAGAATTGATTCCCACCAGCAACAGGACGACGCCGAATGCGATGCAGGCGTAACCCGTTAGACGCTGCGCGCGCTCGCCGATTGTGATCCCCCAGTCAACCATGAATAACCAAATTCCATTCGCCAGATGCCACACGGTCGCCGTAATACCAATCAGGTAGACGATAAAGATTACAGGATTCAAGAATTCGGCTTGCACAATGCTAAAAGCGACATCGCTGTGCGTCGCCACCGATCGGGTATTCAATCCCGGAATCAGGCCGAATCGAAAGTTAAGAACGTGAAATGTTATGAAGAAAAAGAGAATGACACCGGTGATTCGTTGAATTAGATAAAACCAATTCCGTGGGTATGGGTAGGAAAGGTTATTTGGACGCGCCTCGATCGTGATGACCAGACCATAGACCGCGTGGTAGATGAGCGGTATAAAGATTCCGCCAATTTCGATGAACAGGATGTAGGGGATTGACTGCAAGTCCTTCACGGCAGTATTGAATTCCGCCGATCCTGACAGCGCCTTCGAGTTTGTGTAGAAATGCTCCAACAGAAAGATTCCGAGCGGTATGATGCCCGACAACTGATGAAGCTTGCGCAGAACAAAAGTTCTGCTCAAATGAATTGCCAAGTAGGCGCTCCTTAGACGTTGACCTTTAGCGCCGAAGCCAATGGTCCAAACCCACGCACGTTGTTTCCGAAGTTTTCCAGAACAAGGAAATTATATTGAGAAGTGCTGCCTATGCCAAATTCCGAGTGATGTCGCGGCGCAATTCAGAACCGTTGGCGGTAGCCAATGGATGCTAGCATTCAATTAGCTCTGGGAAATGCTACGTTTTCACTCAAATTTGGAAGCGGAACGGTGCGCCTAACTTGATTGTAAAATCCATTGGCTACCGCCAACGGTTCTGTACACTTAATGTGAAAGCATCATGGCTGACCTGAACGGACAATCTGCAACCCAACTCGCCGAACTCATCCGGCATCGAAAAATTTCGCCGGTTGAAGTTATCGAAGCGTGTTTAAAACGGATTGACGAAGTTAATCCCAGGTTGAACGCGATCGTTACGATCCCTTCTGATGTAGTGGACCAGGCGAAACGCTCAGAAGCGACGCTGATGCGCGGGGAAGCTGTTGGTCCACTTCACGGCCTGCCGGTCACTATTAAGGACACGATTGAGACGGCCGGCATACGAACTACCAGCGGCTCAGTTATGCGTGCTGAATTTATCCCGGAACAAGACGCGGCCGCAGTTGGCCGTCTCAAAGCTGCCGGTGCAATTATTCTCGCAAAAACAAATGCCGCCGAGATGGCTATGGACTACACCGCAGACAACCCAGTGTTTGGCCGTACCAATAATCCTCACGACTTGTCACTAACGCCCGGCGGATCAAGCGGAGGTGAAAGCGCGGCAATCAGTTCGGCGATGTCGGTTTGTGGTCTCGGCAGCGATCTGGCCGGGTCTATCCGTATACCAGCGCATTTCTGCGGGATCGCGGGCCTAAAACCTACCGTTCGACGGGTGCCCGGCTCAGGACAATTCCCAGCGGCGATTGGGCCTTATTCACTAGGTGCAGTTATTGGTCCAATGGCGCGAACGGTCGACGATCTGCATCTTCTGCTGAAGGTTCTGACTGTTACCGGAAAGTCGGTGCCATCCCGCGAGGACACGACGGCCATCACTGACGGCATGCGTGGATGTCGAGTCGCGTGGTATTCAGATGACGGGGTGGCTCCCATTACCGCGGAAACTTCGAGTGCGCTCGAGGTGGCGGCCGCAATCCTATCCGATGGTGGGCTTGTTGTAGAGCGAGCCACGCCGCCCGGTGCTGAGCGTGGACATGATTTGTGGCTGAAGATGTTTTCCCGCGCCTCAGTAGCGCAGCTTCGAGAAGTGTACACGGGTCACGACGACCGGGTTGGCGAGTTTGTGCGTTGGCGATTGGCGACTGCGGATGACGCCATGACTGCTTCGCTTGACGACTATATCGCAGCATGGTGGGAGCGTGATCGTTTGCGCATAAGATTATTGGAGTGGATGGAAGATTTCGCGTTGATCCTGGCTCCAGTTGGGGCAACTTCCGCTTACCCGCACGATACCCACAAAGTTATTCTTGGAGACAAATCGCTTAGTACCTTTCGCGCTTTCAGTTATTCGCAGACATTTAATGTTTTTGATCTACCAGCTGTGACGATTCCAACCTACCACACGAAAAGCGGACTTCCGGTTGGGATTCAAATCGTGGGACGCCCATTCGAAGAGGAGATGGTTCTCGCTGCGGCATCAATCGTCGAACGGGCGCTGGGTGGTTGGAAGGCACCGCCGCACTTGCCCCACTAGTCTTACCACCTGGGTAATGGTCTGACACCAGCAGAGACAGAGCACATAAAGGTTTCACAGAGAACGCGAAACCAGGACACTGTCACCCATTACCGTAGTTTGTAGCGCATGAGGCAATCCGATATAGTTTCATCTAAATATTGTTTGAGCAGCCATACCACAGCAGTTCAGGTTGTTAGTTCGAACATCGCATAGATCGAGGAGTGTGATATGGACCCCCTTTCTACCATTGTCGCGTTTATTCTCTTTGGTTTTCTGGCAATCGTACTTTTGGTCATAGCCGCAAAAACGATCCGAATCGTTCCCCAGGCCACGGTGATGCTGGTAGAGCGACTGGGAAAGTTTGACAAGGTCGCCAATAGCGGTCTGAACATCCTCATTCCGTTTTTGGATAGGCCGCGCGCTGTTTATTGGACCAATGCCCGGCCGGGAATGACTTCAATCGATTTGCGTGAGCAATATATCGACCTACCTCCACAACCGGTGATAACGAGGGACAACGTAACGATTCATGTGGATTCAGTTGTCTACTGGCAAATAACGGACGCTGTCAAAGCCGTTTATGAAATGAACGATCTAGTCGGGGGCATCGTGCAATTAACCATTACCGGAATGCGTGCGGTAATGGGTGAAATGGATCTCGACCACACCTTGTCGAATCGCGATCAGATCAATTCCAAACTCAGGATAATTCTCGATGAAGCCACGGACAAATGGGGTGTGAAAGTTACACGAGTGGACGTGAAGAACATCAACCCGCCTGAAGATGTGCGTATTACGATGGAGAAGCAGATGACGGCAGAACGCAACCGCCGCGCGCTCGTGCTTCAGGCGGAGGGTGACCGTCAAGCCTCGATAACACGTGCCGAAGGCGAGAAGCAGGCCGCAGTTACTCGAGCAGAAGGAGAGAAGCAGTCGGCGATACTTGCGGCCGAAGGTGCCGCCCAGGCACGACTGCGTAACGCTGAGGCTGAGTCGGAAGCAATAACCCGGGTCGCTAATGCCATGCACGAACACGGCAACCCGGCGCAGTACCTCATCACAACTCGTTACATAGAGAGCCTGCGTGACATGACGCGCACCAACAACTCCAAGGTTATTTTCATGCCTGTCGAAACTTCCGCGATGCTCTCCAGTGTAGGAGCAATAAAGGAAGTGTTATCGCAAACCGGTGAGAAGAGCGGCGAAAAAGAACCGCCCCCGCCTCCACGACCGCGAGAGTTGCCCAGATAGTAAGTCATTGCGAAACGAAGGGCGGGGCCCGGCCCACCGTCCTCACCTGAGAGATTGTTCAACTCGAAGGGTGGATCAAACAGAAGGGCTTCCAACAAGATATCAGCACTCGACTGTGATGAGCTCGGGGTCAGGGGAGACGCGCTTCCGGCCCCTGGTTGATGAACACTCAACAGTTTTTACTACTCGCCTTGCTGCGAGGACAACGGATGGCGGGAGATGACTGTATATTTCGACCCCTCACTGCTCAGCTGACTTCGAATCACTAATAACTCTGAAACAATGATCGAGGCTGGCTCAAATGCCAACTGTCTATGTGCGACAGCTAATGTTCGCGCATGTTGAGGTTTGCGTAATCGTGCGACCGTCAGATGGGGACTATACGGGCGGTCCTCGCGCTCAAACCCCACCTGTTCACATTCATCTTCGAGTCGCGCGTGCAACTGAGAAAGCATGCCCTCCGGATCATTAATTCCGATCCACAGAACGCGAGGAGAACCAGCCTTAGGAAAAACCCCGGTGTATTCAAGAAAAATCCGAAAAGGAGTGAAGCCCTCTACAGCACGGGAGACCGCAGCGGAAAAGCTTTCAACGGAAGTTTGCGGGAGCTCCCCAAGAAACTTCAAAGTAAGATGAAGGTTCGCGTCGCGGGTCCAACTCGCATGGGCGGTTGGCACAGCGTCTTTCAGCTTTGCGATATGCATCCTTACGCGCGCGGGCAATATGTCTGGTAACTCAATGGCGCAGAAAACCCGCCAGAGAATGCCGGGCGTGGAGTGAAGCATTCTCAACCTGGCCCACTATCAGGAAACGCGATCAGACCAAATTGACCTTTCTCATTCTGTCCGTCGACGTGTCTGCATGACTCCGCGTCAGCGTTTCGGTTCCAGTAACAGAGTTTCTTTCGTTGCCCTTGAGATCGCGTCTTCGCTAAAAGGAAAGGCTCGAGGTGTTACAGCGCGCCAGTCTGCAAGTTGATCGCTCCAGTGCGAACTGGATGGAATGCCCGATTCACCAAGCGTGATTCCGTGCTGGGTCTTGTCCCAATCGCTGGGGTCGGCAATCATCCGCATTGAAACAGAGGCGCCTACATTTACAGTCGACATCAACCCTCCGGTGCCGTTCTGCGGGAATGGAGGCACCGTGAATTGCAAGCCGATCAGAGGCGCGGCACCAAGCGGATGCTGAAAACGCACTTTGACCATTTCACCCCAGGTCCATTTCGACTCATCAGCACCGAGGTTTCGAGTCAAGACCTTCCGTGCGTCCTCGTAAGTAGCACGCAAAAGCTGGGCGTAACTGTTAAATTCCTTCGGCAGCCACTCTTTTGGTTGTTCTGTGACCAGCCGGTCTAGCGTGGTATCGAAGTTGGACCACTGGTAAATCTTAACCAACTCGTCGCCCAGCGCAGCGGTCAATACTCGCGAGCGAAAGGCAATGCGCATCTGCGCAAGCACAGGTGCCACCCGGGATTCAGCGTTAACCTGTCCACCCCAGTTTTCGATCGCCGTGAGCATTTCATTTAGCTTGGGATCGATTTCCGAGGCGTTTTGGTCCCCGCGCAATGTGATGGCGATCTGCCTGGCAAAGCGAACTCCGCCAATGGAATATACGTCGCCCTGGATCCGGCGAAAGTCGTCCGTCGATAACTTCGGGGTCTGATTCAGTAAGTCTAAAATTCTTCTGGCACGGTAAGGCTGGGCCCATGAGTGAGTGAGAAAGTAAGGATAATCTGTGCCGACAATGCGTTGATTTGCGGTAACGATGATCCCCGAGGGCGGATCAAACAGTGTGGGTAGTTTTTCGATGGGTATATAGCTCGTCCATTCGCCTGCGTCCGTAGAGCCGTCGTAAGGAACGCTACCATCGCCCGATTTCCTAATCGGAACCACTCCCGCAGCGTGATAGCCGATGTGACCATCGACATCCGCGTACACAATGTTCTGAGTTGGCGCGGTAAAGGAATTCAGGGCTGCCGAGAACTCCTTCCAGTTTCGCGCTCGATTCATTTTATGACTTGAATCAGCGCTGTTCACCTTTGGATCAAGCGCGGTCCAGCGGAGCGCGTAACGTTTACCGCCTTTTTCGAAGACGATTGGACCATGTCTGGTGACAGTGACATCCAGAGGTACGGTGTCCGTGGTTGATTCGGTAAACCCTTTGCGAACCTTAATCTCCTCGTGGCGGATTTCCGCATCACGCCAACCAGCAGGCGTCATGTAGCGTTTTCGATTCGCTGGATCAAACTTTTCAATATAGAGATCCTGCACGTCCGGGCCGACATTCGTGAATCCCCACGCCAGGCGCTGGTTGTGACCAATGACTACTCCCGGAAGTCCGGGTGAAGTTACTCCGGCCACTCTGATGCCGGGAGCGCTTAGATGGACCATATGCCAAATTGAAGGCGCTGAAGAGGCCAGGTGCGGGTCGTTGGCGAGCAAAGGCTTACCGGTGATGGTATGTTTTCCGCTGACCACCCAGTTGTTACTGGCGGCAAGTCCTTCCGCGTAAACGCCAACGCGTGCCAGGGACTGGGCTGCGATCTGTTCGTCCCTCGCCAGAGCCTCTAGTGTCTCTGCGGTTAAAAGTGAATGACGATCTCTTAAAGGTTGGCTTGGCGAACCAGCATTTTTCTTACTGTCTTTGCCAACAACCAGAACGTCAAGCGGTGAAGTCTCCGGCATGAGTCCGTTACGCTTTTCCGCAGGCAGACTGGCAAGGGCTTCGCGCATGATGTCGAGCCGCCACGTTGATGAAAGCGCTTCGGAAAAAAGCTTTACCACAAGTAAAGAATCAGCGGGCGTCCAGGGTCTTGGTCTGTATTGAAGAATTTGAAACTCCGGCGGGAGAGTTTTGCCATCGAGCGAACCAATGTAGGCATTTACACCGCGTGCATAGGCGTCCAGCAGCATCCGAGTTTGCGGAGCGGCTTGCGCAACTTCGGCCTCAGCTACTTGAGCGAATCCCAATATCCGGTGCTGTTTATCTTGTTCGAGTACGGTGTTGTTTGGGCCCGCACTCAAGATCTCTGCCAGCTCGCCGCGTTCGTTGCGTCGAACCAGATCCATCTGCCACAAACGATCGCTTGCCGTGACGTAACCCTGAGCGAAATATAAATCTTCGTCATTCTGCGCCTCAATGTAGGGAATGCCACGCTCGTCACGGCGAATTGTTACGCGCTCACCCAATCCAGCTACTTCTAATGTTCGCGGGGCCAATGGTTGCGTGTTGTGCTGGTCAGCAATGGTCAGCAGTGGAGGCTGGAGCAGGAAGAGAAGTAAAGCAATGATGGAAACAGCTGAGCATGATCTCGTCATTCGAGGCACCTCACCTCAGTGGAATGGCGAGATAGTAGCATAGCGAGATAACCGTTGACCCTGATTCGAATGGGGAACTAAAATCGGCTGTTTACTTGAATAGAAGTTCCAGCCGGCTGTGAGGGCGAACTGATGAACAAATGTGTGGTTGGAATTTTACTTATGCTGGTGGCCGCGCCCCTGGCATTGAGCATTCAGAACTCCACCGAATGGGTTAAATACCTCTCCGCCGAGGGCCGTTACGTTGTCTCGTTCCCAGCACAGCCGAAAAT
>JBHENH010000002.1:0-377 GCA_046262135.1 Pyrinomonadaceae bacterium | reverse complement strand
ATCTGGCCTCAGTCACAGAGCCGGGCGATGTTGTGTATTTGATCGGATACTTTGATCGCATTCCCGGAACAATCTTCTCCGCGGACGCGGCGCGAGATGGCATGGTCAAACGTATCAACGGTACTTTGATCAGTGAACGCCCTATTAGCCTCGACGGTTATTCGGGCAGGGAGATGAGGGTTACTACGACACCTGCCACCGGAAATGGATATGTTGTGCGGGCCCGGTTCTATGAAGCGGAGAACCGAATTTACGTTCTGCAGTTTATATTCCCAAAGCCCCTCGAGACGGATGCGTTGAATGCCAGGGGTAACAAGTATCTGGATTCGTTTAAGGTTGTAGCGAATTGACGGTTGACGAACGCATAGGTCATGAGG
>JBHENH010000001.1:65902-76123 GCA_046262135.1 Pyrinomonadaceae bacterium | reverse complement strand
GTCCAATGGCGTGCGGAGCCTTTTCTGTATGGATGATCTCCTTCACAGGTCGCGAATGCCTCTTTTTAGCTGACTCAAACGAAAAGCGGGATTCTAACAGAAGGGCCAAAGCAGAGCAAAGTCACCAATATCAAGCAGTGTCCTGGTTTGGCACTGGTAAAGCGAACTGTTAGTTTGCGTTTACATCGAATGCCACTGCGACCCACGCAAACTAACAGTTTGCTTTACGATGAAGGACATTACTCAATATCACGTCGCTACACGACGCCTTGCATTCTCTCTACATTCTTGCAACGCTTTGTATGAACCGCCACTCCCTTACCGCGAGTGACGTACCCAACTATCTCCTCCCCATGTAAAGGATTGCAGCAACGCGCGCGCGTAACCATCAAATCGTCAACGCCGCGTACGACGATGGAATCGTCACCTAACCTGATGAGACGTTTGACAGCGCGAACACCGCTTCGTAAGCGAGACTCCTTTTGCTTGTCCAGCTGTTCAAATTGCTCCTGGCCCAGATACTTCGCTATAACGTTCCGCGGAATCAGTTTGCCGTAACCGATCCCGGCCAATAGATCCTCGACCCGTCCATAACCGTATTCGTTGGCAACGCGTTTCATTTCGCCGTCGCCGTCACCGAAAAGCTTCTTCGTTGAAAGTTGAAATCTCGCTGCTTCCTTTTCGAAAAGTTTTCTGCCGATTTCTATAGACTCAGCGCGCTGCTGTTCGGCAACCCAGTGACGAACTCTATTCCGCGCGCGGGAGGTTACGATGAAATTGAGCCAGTCACGCGAAGGATGGGAGTTCGGCGACGTCAGTATTTCAACAACCTCGCCGTTTTGAATCTGGCTGCGTAAAGGGACGATACGACCATTGACGCGAGCGCCCGTACAGGTGTTTCCGACTTCAGAGTGGATCATGTAGGCGAAGTCTACGGGCGTCGCGCCTCGAGGTAATTGAATCACCTTGCCCATCGGCGTAAATGCGTAAACGTCTTTCGGGTAGAGGTCGAGTTTTAAGGAATCCAGAAAGTCGCGCGAGTCCTTAACTTCCTGGGTCCATTCGACCAGTGACCTTAAAGCCTGGAACGCATTGTCGTCGTCACGAGCACCGCGTTTTCCTTCCTTGTACTTCCAGTGTGCAGCGACACCTTCTTCCGCGATCTGGTGCATGTCTTCTGTGCGGATTTGAACTTCGAACGACTGTCCGTCGGAACCCACCACCGACGTATGAAGCGACTGATACAGATTGTCGCGAGGAGTGGCAATCCAATCTTTTATGCGACCGGGCACGGGACGCCAGGTGTTGTGAATCACGCCCAGCGCCGCGTAACAATGCCGCACTTCATTGGGCGTAATTACGCGTGCGGCCACCAGATCGTAAACCTGATCCAGATCAATTTTTTGCCTTTTGAGTTTCTTCCAAATGGAATAAAGCCTCTTCACGCGACCCTCAACACGCACGAAAGGAACCTCCGCT
Source organism: Pyrinomonadaceae bacterium (assembly GCA_046262135.1). GTDB lineage: Bacteria > Acidobacteriota > Blastocatellia > Pyrinomonadales > Pyrinomonadaceae > PSRF01. The sequence goes on along the minus strand of JBHENH010000001.1, from coordinate 74,644 downwards.
TCCTGCATCTTGGATTCGATACGCTCCGTGACGCCCTTAAGGAAGGCTTCCGTTTCAGCGCGACGCTTTTCGAGTTGTTCAGCCAGCTCACGGTAGTCTTCCGGGTGTAGGTGTCGAAAAGCAAGATCTTCAAGTTCGCCGCGCAGTTTACCCATGCCAAGCCGGTGAGCAATCGGCGCGAAAATCTCCATCGTCTCCTCGGCGATGCGTTTTCGTTTTTCCAGACTGAGGTACTGTAGAGTCCGCATATTGTGAAGACGGTCAGCCAGCTTGACCAGAACGATGCGCACATCGTCCACCATCGCCAGCAACATCTTGCGCACATTCTCCGCCTGCTGCTCTTCCCGAGAGATGTTACTTATCTGGGCGATTTTAGTGAGTCCGTCAACCAGATGCGCTATCTCTTCGCCAAAATATTTTCGAATGGTATCGAGATCGACCAGCGTGTCCTCGACGACATCGTGGAGCAGGCCGGTCGCCACGGACACTTCATCCAATTTCATATTCGCGAGAATGTTCGCCACCTCGAGCGGATGAACCAGATACGATTCGCCCGATGCCCGCTTTTGACCTTTATGTTCACGTGCGGAAAAAAGGTAGGCGCGACGCAACAGATCAAGATTCGCCTGCGGGTGGTGGACCGCTACGGTCTCGACAATTTCTTCGATGCGAATCATTTTGTAGCTCTTCTTAATCGAGGATTATAACAAAAAGGTGATGGCCGACTGGAAAGTCGGCCATCACCGCGATAATCCGTCCGATTAAGTTATTGACTAGCCCTTCGCCGGAGCAGCCGTCTTTTTGGCTTCCTCCTGTTCTTTCTTCTTTTGATTTGCCTCGCTCAGCGCATTTGTTTGTTTCTGGGCCACTTCTCTTTGTTTGTCTAACTCGTGCTTTTGATCCATCTTGCTCTCCATCTCAGCAATCTTTATGGCCTCAAGCAGGAGATTGGTTTTGTAGGACCAGGCCGATTCGCTACTGGGGTCAAGCTTGATCGCGTTCTCAATCTCTTCAAGTCCTCGCTTCACGCAGGCCCTGGCGGTGTCGAAATCTTTCTGTTCCTTGGGCTTTTTATAAGAGACCGTCGCTCGATTGCCCTCTCCAATAGTGGTCGATTTATTAGTGGGTAGCTCAGTTATTTTGAAGGAGCAGTCCCAATCCTTACTGGCCATCACAATATAGGCTTCTGCACGTTTCGGCGGATCGACGGTGGAGTCGTTCGCGCGCGCAGCTATCCACTGGCGTAGCTTTTCATCTTCTTTGGTCGCGCCGTAAAGGTAAGCTATTGCTTTATAAGCTTCATCGTTCTTCGGATCTTTTTCCAGGATGCGCTGATATGCCTGAATAGCAGCATTGGCTTTTGCTACGTTTTCAGGGGTCTGGATGCCTGCTTTGTACTGAGCGTGAATTGTGCGCGCGATGAAAGCAAGTGCGGTCTTGTTCTCCGGATCTAGTTCGAGTGCTCTTCTTGAATGCTGCTCGGCCTCTTCAAAGTGTCCTTCCCGGTATGACCGGGCTGCTTCATTCAGTTCGTTTTTAGCCCGGACTCTATTGACCAATCCACAACCTGAGGTTGCGAAAACGAGAACCGCCAACGTTATGGCAACTCTAGTTAGAGAGAGTTTCATTTATCGGTAGCTCCATTTTAAGTGATTGGCCCACTGTATGGGGTTAGAGCTTTCGAACAGTTTTCCGCTCACGATTTGTTTACTGAGGCAAGTCGTCCACCTGAAGCCCGACGGGACTGGCGCCGGCGCCTTTGATAGCATCGATAACCTTGACGACGTCACCGTACTTTAAAGATCGTGGCGCCTTCACAAAAACCGTCTTTTCCAGGCGATCTTCGTCGGACAAATCAGAGCGCGTTTCCATTCCGGGTTTGAACGCGCGCTGTTGCTTGCGCTGTTGAAAAAGTTGACTGAGTCGTTGACTCAACGGAGCGGTGTCGTTAACAGATCCCATTGCGTCCTGGTTCAACTTCAGCTGAAGATCATTGGAAATTGAAACGACGAGTGTCAGCGGGTTCGGTTTAAGCTGGCTCAAGTCTTCATTTGGATCGCGTTGCGTTGGAATGTCTGCCTGAAAGCGGCTCGGTTTAAGCGGTGTAATAACCATGAAAATAATTATTACGACCAGGAGCACGTCAATCAGGGGCGTGACGTTGATATACGGTACCGCTTTTGACTCATTCGAACTCGACATTATCCAGCTCCTTTTTTAAACACTCGCCGATCACAATCAGGTCTATGCCGGCTTGGCGACCGGGGCCGCGCCGCCGCCTTTCTTCTTATCCGCGACCAATCCAATCTTGTCTACTCCGAGAGCTCTTACTTCGTTTATGACGTTAACCACATCGCCGTAGCTGACTCCTATGCCGCTCTTTATGTAGACAATCTTATCTTCTTCTTTCTTGATGTTCTCCAACATCTTCTCAACTTTATCCTTTAGCTGCTCTTTCGCGATCTTATCCTTGCCGAGGTAATACTCGCCGTCGTTTGGAATCGCAATGACAATTGAGTTGTCCTTGATAATCCTCTGATCTTCCTCGGGATTTTTAAGATCCTTCGGCAGGTTTACTGTGACCCCATGCTGCAATAGGGGTGTAACCACCATGAAGATAATCAGAAGCACCAACATGATATCCACCATCGGTGTGACATTAATCTCCGATTGGAAGCCGCCGCTTCCGCCTGCTGCCATTCCCATGATAATTCTCCTTCCAGCGACGCGCGGAAATCTCCGGCGTGATGGCCGGCGGGGCTACTCGCAACGCCGGCTCGCAAATCCGCTCGTTAGGCCTTCAACTGTTTCGTACGATTCTTGATGAAATAATCCACCAGTTCGGAAGCGGAATTATCCATTTCGACAATGAACCCGTCGACTTTGCCGGTGAAATAATTGAACAGCCAAACGGCCGGAACCGCGACCAGCAACCCGAGAGCAGTTGTGAAAAGTGCTTCGGAAATACCACCTGCGACCGCACCGATGCCCGCCTGACCGGCGTTGCCCATCATGCGGAATGCGTTAATGATTCCGAACACGGTACCAAACAATCCCACGAAGGGAGCTGTAGATCCGATGGTTGCAAGTCCGGACAACCCGCGTTTGAATTCGGCGGTCTTGATAGCAATCGCTCGCTGCAATGCCCGCTTCGAAGCTTCGATTTCATCGCCAGAGATATCAGACGACTGTTCGTGGGCTCGAAACTCCTGCAGACCACTACTCACAACCATTGCCAGATGTGACTTGCGGTGCTTGTCGCTGATGTTTATTGCTTCTTCAATGCGATCGTTCTTCAAGGCCTGCGCCACCCTTGGAGCAAACTCTCGCGACTGCTTTTTAGCGGCCGAATAGGTTAAGTATCGCTCAACCATGATCGCGATTGAGTAAACGGACATGATCAATAAAACAATCACGACCCCAATAGCTACAGCACCCATACTCTTAATCATCGAAAGCAAGGAGAAGTGATCCACTTCAGGCGTAGCAGCTGCATTCGCTGCTTCTTGCCACATGAGGACGATCAGGTTAAGCGCTTTCATTCCTAGAACACTCATTAGAATAGTCACGGTAAACCCTCCAAAAGGTTTTTTCAGACATTGATAGCTCGCAGGGAACTCGCAGAATGAGCCGCAGAGGCTCGCACGGCGCTGAACCTCCGCAGTTTATTGAGCCACGAAATTGTAAGTGATGACGCCTGTCACCTTAACGGGCTGACCCGACAACTTGGTGGGCGAAAATCTCGCCCCGCGAGCAGCCGAGACAGCTACCGCTTGCAGCAACGGATGACCGGAAACTGCATGCGCAGAGACCACACTGCCGTTCTCGTCGATTACGACTTGAACAACAACGGTCCCGGAAGCATGGGCTTGCCTCGCAATTGGCGGATAAGCTGGCTTCGGCAAGCTAATCGCCTTCCCGTTAAGTACTCCACCGGAGATAGGCGCCCTGGGTGGCGTCGGTTTGGGTGGCGGAGGCGGCGGCGGCTCCTCAGCGATGTTCACCTTAGTCGGCCCGGACACCAGTCCCGTTCCAGTTCCTGGTCCCGCGGCCATTGGAGCAGAAGCATTACTGGACTCGTTCCCTACGATGGTAGTTACACCACGTCGGACAGGAGGAATGTCACTCGCCTTGGCGGACACCTCTTTAGGAACGAGCTCAGTCCTGGAAACATCCGCGATCAGTTCTTTACGGACGTCAACATTCTGCTCGACCTTCTGAGGTTTCGCCTCTGCGGGCTTATCAGGCTGGGCCTGCTGAGGAACAGGCACCGGCGCGACCAGCGTCGTCAGTTCCAGGTCCTGACTATCGAGGTTGGCCACGGTAAACCAAATGCTCCCCACTATGAGGGCTATACCGATCACAGCGTAGATAGCTACGGTGCCTAAAAGGAATGAGCCTTTTCGCGATAAGTCTTGTTTATGCGAACCAGACTCTACTAGATTATCGAACATTTTTATCCTCCCTATTCCGGTGCCAAATGGATCAGGGGTGCGAAATTCTCGATCGAATTATTGCTTCTCAAACGGCGACCTGGGGAGCCCGCTTGAGTCATTAAATGAAGGGGGAAACAGCAACTCAGTGATCCTGAGCATTGCGAATCAAATTGAAAAGCCGCTGACGCGAGAAAAAAACTCGCCGGCCCTCTCAACAGACTGCCGCGCGCCCAACCTTCGCCTTTACAATGCGGGTCGACTCTTGAGTATTTAATTGGCCAGCAACGGCTGCAGTCTATGCCGCATTGCGCGGCAAAGTCAAGAGCATTTTGCACTTGATGAATGCAAAAAACCGCGCATCGCGAATGTTTTAAGGTGAGAAGTATGAAGAGCGCTACTCTAAGCTCGTCCCGCGCCGCGCGATCTTTTCGCGGCCCCGCCAGGAAGCGGCTGCCGGGTTGTTGCGGCTACGACGCGTGACCCTCCCGGCGTAGTGCGGTTGGCGGCGTTCGCTGAGGCCCTATTCGCTATCTCAATGCGCTGTTCCCACCAAACCATGATCGGACTGGCAATAGCAATCGATGAATAGGTTCCGAATGTAATTCCAATCAATAGCGCCAATGAGAATCCACGTAACACCTCGCCTCCGAAAAGGACCATTGACAACACAGAAAGAAAAACCAGGCCCGAAGTAATTACTGTGCGCGAAAGCGTCTGATTAATCGAATCGTTGGTAACTTTATAGAGCGAATCACGACGATGCAGGCGACGGTTCTCTCGTATGCGGTCGAACACCACGATTGTGTCGTTTACGGAAAAACCTACCAGTGTAAGTAGAGCTGCTATAACGGTGAGGCTGACTTCCCATTGGAAGATAGAAAAGAAACCAAGCGTAACCAGCAAATCGTGGAAGACGGCGATCACCGCGGCCGCACCATAGGTCCATTCAAATCGGAAGGCAATGTACATCAGGATGCCTACCAGCGCCGCTAACGTTACAGCGATGGCTTTGTTGCGTAATTGAGCTCCCGCAACCGCACCTACGGCGTCTGTCCCAATGATCTCGTGGGCGTCTCCCTCAGGGCCGAACTGATTCAGACCGTTCCTGACTTTCGTTCTTCCCAGCTCAACCTGCGCCTGTGATTCTGCTTCGCCGGAGCCTTCGAGTGGAAGCTTGATCAATACAGTGTCGGGCTTATCTGTAACTGGTTGAATGATCGCATCGCGAGCGCCGGTCTTTATCAGGGCGTCCCGAATTTCTTCCGCCGAGGGGCGCTGTTTGAACTTCGCTGTCACCACAGTGCCGCCCTTGAAATCCACGCCGAGACTAAAGGCGTCGGTTCCGTTCGGATGTTTCCAATGCCGGAAAACAGCGGAGCTAACACCGGCGAGCATCAGCAAAATTGAAATAGCTATGAAGGCCCGGCGATTTGCGAGCCAGTCGATCTTAACGTCTTTAAAGACTTGAAACATATTTACCAGTCGCGCCTACCAAAACATTTAACCCAGGACGCCCTAGATACTCAGCGTTTCCATCTTGCGTTTCCGACTCAGCTCCCACATAAAAATCGTACGTGAAACGTAAACAGCGGAGAAAAGATTTATCACCAGTCCGAGGACCAGCGTGACAGCGAAGCCACGCAAAGGTCCGGTACCGAAGACAAACAAGAACAGTGACGAAATGATAGTCGTTACGTGCGTGTCGATGATGGTAACAAAAGCACGCGCGAATCCCTGTTCAATTGCTGAAGCGACTGTTTTGCCGGTTCGCAATTCCTCGCGAATGCGTTCGAAGATCAGGACATTCGAGTCAACGGCCATGCCGATGGTGAGAATGATTCCGGCGATCCCGGGTAGAGTCAGGGTGGCATTGAAAAGGATTAAACCAGCGAGCATCAAAATCATGTTCAAGAGCAACGCAACGACCGCATTTACTCCAGACCCGCGGTAGTAAACCAGCATAAAGGCAACAACAAAGAGGAGTCCGAACACAGAGGCTCGTACGCCTGAGCGGATTGAGTCTGCTCCCAGGCTTGGCCCAACAGTACGCTCCTCCTGATATTCAATGGGCGCGGGCAATGCGCCCGATTTCAAAGTGAGGGCCAAGTCGTCAGCGGATTGTTTGGTAAACCTTCCGGAGATTTCCCCCTGGTCGTGGATCTGCGACTTGATGAAGGCAATTGATTTAACCTCATCGTTTAAAACGACGCCCATGTACTCGTTGATATTGGCTCCGGTCCATGAACCGAATTTTTCTGCGCCCTTGGGTTTCAAAGCAAAGGCGATTTGATAATCAGTTGCGCCCCCCTGCGCCTGGGTGGCAGAAGCATTGCGAAGTTCACTGCCGTCCACGACGGCCGGCGACTCTACGACGACCCATTTCTTCTGATTTTGTGCTTCCGGAGGGGTGGTGGTATCGGCCCCGGCAGTCGGTTCATTTCGTTCCGCATAGGGCAGAACTCGACGGTTCGTAGGAACTGTCCCACCGAGCGAAGCCTTCGCCTCCTCCTCGGTGGCATAGGTTTGAGCGGGTGCGGGGCTGGGAGGACTTACGACGTGGACCAGTTCCAGCTTTGATTCTGCCTTAAGTAATTGTTTTACCCGTTCAGGGTCCTGTATCCCCGGCATTTGGACCAGAATCTGATGCGAACTCTGAGAACCGTGACGCTGCACAAGCGGTTCAGCAACACCTACCGCGTCCAATCGACTCTCAATAATTCGTTGAGCCTGATCTGTTGCCTGTTCAGCGATTCTGCTTTGTGCCGCAGGAGGCAACGTCCATGTGATAGTGTTGCCACTTGTAGATGCTGACCAGTCAGATAGATCGATCTTCTTCTTGATTGCCTCTTCCATCTCTGAGAGCCGAGAAGCGTCTGGAGCTTCCACAGTGATGTGATAGTTGCCTCCGCTCGTCTCGGCCTTTACTTCCTTGACTGGAAATCCTGCCTCTCTAGCAGCGACCTCAATTGCGTTCGCATCAGTCAACGTAAGCGTCTTGAAAACCTCATCAGTCTTCACACGCATCACGAGGTGCGTGCCGCCTTTGAGATCGAGGCCGAGATGAATATTTGTCGCGAGAGTGTCCTTTATACCGGACCAGGTGAAATCGCGAAGGGTGGGTTTGCGACGCGGACCTATAACTATGTAGATACCGGCAAGGGTAATAACCGCGATTATTATTGCACGCTGAAGCAGGTTCTTTTTCATCTCAACCAAATACTATCCGGCCGCAACATCGACGCCTATTTTCTCTCGTCCCCCTCAATACCCGCTACAGCAGAGCGCGCAATCTCGAGAATTGATTTATCGGCGCTGCGAATAAAAAAACTGGTATCGCGAACCGTCGTAATAGTGCCGATCACTCCACCTGTTGTGACAATCCGATCCCCGGCCTTCAACTGTGAGATCGTTTCCTGCAACTCTTTCTGGCGCTTTTGTTGCGGTCGGATCAGCAACACATAAAAAACTCCGATGATTAAGAGCATCGGGACCAATCCACCGAGAGCTCCCAAACCACCTTGCAAAAACATTAGAAAGGTTGTCATTCAATAATCCCGGGACCGGCAGGCCGCTCTCACGCGAAAGATCGCGTCCTCCTGGTCGCCTCAGTCGTTCGAATACTTATGGACCACTTGGCGCGGTTTGAGGTCTGTCTGCGCTTAGCCCCTCAGTAAACTCTCGTCGAAATTTCGTGAAATCACCAGACCGGATAGATTGCCTGACACGTCGCATAGTGTCAAGGAAGAAGGCTAGATTGTGGTGAGTGAGTAGCACGCTTCCCAACATCTCACCTGACATGTAAAGATGGCGAAGATACGCGCGAGAGTGTCGCCGGCAAACTGCACATTTGCACGTCTCGTCCAAGGGTCTCGTGTCCAGCGCCCATTGAGCGTTCTTCACATTCACTTTGCCGGATGATGTGAACGCCTGGCCCGTTCGTCCGTTACGCGTCGGTAGTACACAGTCAAACATATCAATACCTAGAGCTACAGCCTCCACCAGATCCTTAGGTGTACCCACACCCATTAAATAGCGCGGTTGATCGCCCGGCATTTCCGGAGCCAGGTCACGTACGATGTCGAACATCACTGACTTCTCTTCTCCGACGCTCAACCCGCCAATTGCGTAACCGTCAAAGCCGATTTCGGTTGTGCGCGCCAGGCTTTTGCGCCGCAAATTGACGTCAGTTCCGCCCTGAACAATTCCAAAAAGCGCCTGTCGCCCGCTAATGGTTTCCGTCTCACGAGTTTGCCCCGTGTCAAAGTCCTCAGATTGCAGTTGATCAAACCGCGTGCGTGATCGCCCG
>JBHENH010000001.1:55900-65892 GCA_046262135.1 Pyrinomonadaceae bacterium | reverse complement strand
TCGGAGCCCAGCGCTGCCTGAATCTCCATGGAAACTTCGGGCGAAAGAAAACGCAGGCTTCCATCAACGTGCGAGCGAAACTCGGTCCCTTCCTCAGTGATCTGTCGCAACGCACCGAGACTCCAAACTTGAAAGCCGCCTGAATCAGTGAGCAGAGCTCTGCGCCATCCGGTGAACCGGTGTAAACCGCCACAAGTTCGGATAACCTCGGCCCCGGGCCGCAACCAAAGGTGGTAGGTATTGCCCAGGATAATACTCGCGTCCAACTCTTCCTCAAGGGCTTCAAATCGAACACCCTTAACGGTTCCGGCGGTGCCCACGGGCATGAAAACCGGTGTCTCTATTTCGCCCCGCCTGGTGGTGATAATTCCCGCTCGAGCTTCACCCTCACGGGCTAAGACCTTAAACGTAATTGGAGGTTTGCGTGCCATTCGATGTTCTCAAGTCTCCGCCGCCTCCCGGCCGTTCACTCATTCATCTTTGCCGGCGTTTCTTGTGTTTTTGAATAATACGCAGAGGCGTTGCAAAAAAATCGAATTCTTCTCGGAGTCGGTTCTTCAGATAGCGTTCATAAGAGAAATGAAGTCCCGCCTTTCCACCTGATGTAAAGAGCACAAATGTTGGTGGCCGCGTTCCCACTTGAGTCATGTATTGCACATGCAGTCTGGAAACGCCGCCTTTGACCGGAGCAGGTGCGCTGCCTCCGCGCGGCTGTGACACCGCGCTCTCAAAAAATGCGTTGAGCTGGGAAGTCGGAATGCGAAGATTGCGCGCTTCATTTGCCTTAACAGCCAGCGGCAGGATTTTTTCCACCCGTTGGCCCTTCAACGCGGAGATCGTAATAACAGGGGCCCAATCCAGGAATTTCATGCGGTCGCGAACAGCTCTTTCGAATTCGCTTACCGTGCCCGTCTTTTTGTCTTCCAGCGCGTCCCACTTGTTCACCGCAATGATAATCGAGCAGCCTGCATCGTGCGCATAACCCGCGATGTGAGCGTCGAGAGCGGTGACGCCCTCTTCTGCGTCAACCAGAATGATCGCGACGTCGGCGCGAGCGAGGCTTTTCATGGCCATTACCACTGAAAGCTTTTCCGCCATTTCACCGGTTTTCCCTTTGCGGCGAATTCCGGCCGTGTCGATCAACCGGAAGTTGTGCTCGGGAGTCTCCAACAGAGTGTCAATCGCATCACGTGTCGTTCCCGCAACCGGAGAAACGATGACGCGCTCCTCGCCAATCAAACGATTTAGTAGAGACGACTTTCCTACGTTGGGCCGGCCGACGATCGCAAGCCGGACTTCGCGTTTTTCAGACAGGTCCGACTCGACGACAGTATCTGTCTTTGGTACTTCTTTCAGGACGTCGAGCACCGCGTCGAGCAACTCGCCTAAGCCGATTCCCTGCTCGGCCGATACGGGAAACACCTCTTGAAACCCGAAGCGGTAGAATTCCGTAGCCTGCGCCTCAACCCGTGATGCTTCTGATTTATTTGCCGCTACCAACACTCGCTTGCCGGTAGTGCGTAACAGTCTTGCCAGTTCTTCATCAAGGGGAGTCAACCCCTGACGGGCGTCGACCACCCAGATCAGTGTTTGCGCATCCTCAATCGCGAAGCCCGCCTGCTTAAAAATGTTTGCGGGGATCACCGCGTCATCGTCGGGAACGATCCCTCCCGTATCAACGATTGCAAACCGTTCCCCGACCCATTCGACTTCGCCGTAAATCCTGTCGCGCGTGATTCCAGGCTCGTCGCCGACAATTGAGCGGCGTTGGCCAATCAGCCGATTGAAAAGGGTTGATTTACCCACATTCGGCTGGCCCACGATCGCCACTAATGAAAGATTGCTGCTGGTCACACCGCCACCATGCTCGAGCATTTGTAATGCATTCTCAGGAGTTGATAATACCAACAGCTTGATGCTCACCAAGGCCGCGAACACAATTTTCGTAAAATCTAAAAATGTAACGGGGGTCTCTAATGGAGTAATAAAGGCTACCGCGCATGGGGCAGCCACACGGCTTTAGTTCACAAACTATAGGTTATTTGTGAAGAATTGGGGGTTGTCAGAGTCGGACTTTGAGCGTAGGATTCGGCGAGCCCTAAATTAGCGCACACTGCGACTCCCCGCGCACGCACCTGCGCCAGCACAGGGTCAGATCATATTGAAAGAATCTCCTAGCGAACCAACCCAAGGAGATAGTAAAGGAGCTCTATACCGGTCAAAACTTCTTCGTCAGGTTCGGGAGTTATGGGGATTTCCTGCCCCGAGCTGCTGACTATCGGGGTCGGCGAAGGGGGGGCGATACCAGGTGTTAAGATTTCGCCTCCGAATACTGCTGATGAAAACAGGAGTGAGAGGCTCAAAGCGGCACCTAGGGCTGTGATCTTTTTCATGGTTTTTCCTTCAGGAAAGGCAAATCAGCGTCCTGATTCGCTTGGCATGTGTTGAGCAGACACATAATAGCACCATTAGTAAGCAGACTTACTATGTTGATGTGTTTCCTGGGATATAAAAATGAAAACCCTCAATTCAATAAAAAGCTCGGAAAGTCGGGATGCGCAAGTAATCCGCCAGTGCCTGCAGGCGCAAGAACTTGAGCGGGCCGGCGATTATGAAGCCGCGCGTCGTGCGCTTTCCGGCGTATGGACAGCTATCGGTGAGCGGCCTATAACGAAGTCGCTACAGTCGCCAGCGGCAGCGGAAGTTTTGCTAAGGGCCGGCACTCTTTCCGGGTGGATTGGCAGCACCAGACAGATTAGCGGCTCTCAGGAATTTGCGAAAGACCTGATCGGTGAAAGCGCCAGAATGTTTGAGGAGCTCGGCGACCAGGAAAAACTGGCTGAAGCTCAAACTGATCTCGCCATTTGCTACTGGCGCGAAGGAGCTCTTGAAGAAGCGCGAGTGCTTTTCCAACAGGCTGCGGAGAATGCGAGATTTCCGGAAAATAAATTACGTGTTCTCGTCAATGCAATAACTGTCGACATTGGCTCAGGCGACTACCAGCGCTCGCTATTTATCCTGGATGAGGCTGCTCCATTGCTTGAGCAAACTGGGAACAATGGACTCAAAGGACGCTACCATTCGCATCGCGCGGTAACGCTCAGAAATTTAGGTGTTACCGATGCAGACTATCTCGACCGCGCTTTGGTCGAATATAGCGCGGCCAGTTTTCATTTCCAAATCGCAGGGCACAGTCGGTATGTTGCCACCGTCGAAAATAATATTGGCTTCCTGTTGCTACAGTTGCGGCGTTACGCCGAGGCGCTGGGACACCTGGACAGAGCGCTCAAGATCTTCGTCGCTCTCAAAGACGCGGGAATGGTGGCGCAGGTAAATGAAACCAATGCGCAGGTTTTTCTGGCCCAGCATTCTTACATTGAAGCCGAGCGATGGGCCACGGCGGCCGTTAGAGCGCTTGAAAACGGCGACCAGCTGTCGCTACTAGCGGGTGCACTTATTACACAAGGAATAGCTCTATCTCGGCTGGGGGAACCTCGCGCTGCGCGCGCGTCGTTTGAACGTGCCATCGCCGCGTCCGATACTTCAGGTGACAAACGCTCCTCCGCCCGGGCCTACCTTGTAATGATCGAGGAATTGAAGACGTCGTTCCCCGGCGGTGAAGCTGCCAAACTTTATCTTGAGGCCGACCAAAGGGTTGGCAAAAACCCGGACAAAGACATGCTGGAACGACTGCGAAGATGTGCGATCATCGCTCTCGATAATTCCACGGACACCGTTGGTAGTCTTACCGAAACCGGGTCTGTCACAAACCTGGAGCAACAGTTACTTCAGTACGAAGCACAATTAATTAAGAAGGCACTCGATGAGGCGCAAGGGAGTATTACGCGCGCAGCACGCATCCTGGGTTTAACTCATCAGGGGCTGGCATACATTATCTCAACACGTCACGAAAAACTGATGTGGATGCGTCGACCTGTGAGAACGCGTCGCCGTTCGATAATGCGGAAATTGTGACTGCGTCCTTATAGTCCTGCCTCGCGACCGTTCGCAGAAACTACGACATCTTTGTAATCGAAGATGATGAGGTATCTATGACCCCGGTTACCCAAGCTAGTACATTTGGCCTTTCGCAGATTGGGCAGATTGCTGTGAATGCTCACGATCTCGACAGAGCTGTCGAGTTTTATCGTGACAAGCTGGGAATGAAACATCTATTTTCGGTGCCGCCAACGATGGCTTTCTTTGATTGCGATGGCATCAGGCTCATGCTCTCGCTTCCGGATAAACCAGAGTTTGACCACGCCAGCTCAATCATCTATTTCAATGTCGCAGACATTCAAAAGGCGACCACCACGCTATCGGACCGTGGTGTTCAGTTTGAGGAGAAACCAATCTTCGTTGCTGACATGGGCTCATATGAACTTTGGTTAGCTTCTTTTCGCGATTCCGAAAACAACTTACTCGCCTTGATGAGCAACGTCGCAAAAAACTCTTAGGCTTACCTCGCTGCTGCGCCTCTGGACTATGTGGGCACGCTTTTCTCGCACGAACTGGAGATTCTGATGAAGCGTAGACACTTTTTGGAAACCAGTCTGTGGGGTTGTGTGCTGGCAGCCAGCCACCCACGTTCTATCCTGAGTGACGAACACGTGCGCCCACTCAATTCCACACCTGCACCTGCCGACTTCGAACTTAATGAGCTGACAATTTCCGAGTTGCAACAGGGTATACGATTGGGTAGGTTCAGTTCACACTTCCTTGTAAGAAGCTATCTCGATCGAATAGATGCTATCGATAAGAGCGGGCCAACAATAAACTCTGTTATTGAGATCAATCCGGATGCGCTGTCGATTGCCGGGGCATTAGATCGCGAGCGAAAGGAGAATCGTCTTCGGGGACCGCTTCACGGTATTCCAATCCTCATCAAGGACAACATCGATACTGCTGATCGAATGATGACCACGGCCGGCTCGCTCGCTCTTCTTGGATCACATCCCTCGGAGGATGCGTTCGTCACACGGAAACTACGAGACGCCGGTGCTCTCATTCTGGGGAAAACGAATCTCAGCGAATGGGCCAACTTTCGATCCAGCCACTCGACCAGCGGTTGGAGCGGGCGAGGTGGTCAAACCAAAAATCCTTACGCAATGGATCGCAATCCCTGCGGTTCGAGCTCTGGCTCAGGCGCGGCGGCCGCAGCCAACCTGTGCGCGGCGGCGATTGGAACTGAGACTGACGGTTCCGTGGTTTGTCCCTCCTCCGCTAATTCTCTCGTCGGGATCAAACCGACCGTGGGACTTGTGAGCCGTTCCGGCATTATTCCGATTGCCCACAGCCAGGATACGCCTGGTCCAATGGGGCGCACGGTAGCGGACGCAGCAATTCTGCTCGGTGCGTTGACAGGAATAGATACCCGAGATGAGGCAACTAAAAGAAGCGTCCAGAAGTCGTTTGCGGACTACACACAGTTCCTTGATAAGTCGGGCTTGAAGGGGGCGCGCCTCGGAGTTGCGCGGAAATACTTCGGTTTTAATGATCGGGTTGATAGGTTGATGAACGATCAAATCAACGAACTGAAGAAGCTTGGTGCTGTGATTATCGATCCAGCCGATATTCCGACATCTGGAAAGTTTGACGACTCGGAGCTGGAGGTCCTGTTGTATGAGTTCAAGGCGGATCTCAACGCCTACTTAAGCGGGCTGGGCCCGACGGCTCGGGTTCGCTCTTTAAAGGACGTTATAGAGTTTAACGAGAGGAACAGGGACCGGGAGATGCCTTACTTTGGGCAGGATCTGTTTGTTAAGGCGCAGGCGAAGGGCCCGCTTACAGATAAGAAGTACCTTCAGGCCTTGCGGAGGAATCACCTTCTCGCTCGAGCACAGGGCATCGACTTGGTTATGAGCCGCCATCGTCTCGATGCGCTAATCGCACCTACGGGCGGACCCGCATGGCCCACTGACTGGATCAATGGCGACCACTTCACAGGTGGCTATTCTTCAGCATCGGCAGTCGCCGGATATCCTCACATTACCGTCCCCGCCGGATTTGTTTTCGGCTTGCCGGTGGGAATTTCATTTTTCGGCTCGGCATGGAGTGAACCTAAGCTGATTAAGTTTGCCTACGCGTTTGAACGAGCGACAAAGGCGAGGCGCGCGCCGGCGTTTGCGCGCACTGCGGATCTGCCATAACTCTCAAATGGCAATTTTCGAGAAGTTCTTTTCAGGAACATAAATTAGTCTACTCGAGCGAAAGGAAGTGGCCGTTATGGCTAAGTCAGCCACAAAGTCCGGGAAGAAATCGATCTACGGCGTGCATCCCGGTGTGTTGATGACTCAGAAATGGATTGGCGAGCTCCAACAAAAGACGGGCCGTTCACTCGATGAATGGATGCGTTACCTAAAGAAGGAAGGGCCCAGGGAAGAAAAGCAGCGCCGTGAATGGCTCAAGACAGAACACGGGTTGGGAACGAACACTGCCTGGTGGCTTGCCGAGCGAGCAGATGGAAAGGGTACCGAGGTTGGCGATCCGGACACGTATCTTCAAGCTGCGGAAGGGTACGTCGAAGCGATGTTCTCGGGTTCGAAGGCGGGGCTTCGGCCGATCTACGACGCGTTGTTGAAGCTTGGCCTTGCCGTAGGAAAAGAGGCGAAGGCCTGCCCCTGTCAGACGATTGTCCCTCTCTATCGCAACCACGTCTTCGCCCAAATCAAACCGACAACGCGCACGCGCATCGACTTTGGGTTTGCGCTGGGCGATACGAAGGCCAGGGGACGTTTGATTGACACCGGCGGCTACGCGAAAAAGGATCGAATTACTCATCGCATCGAGATTACTTCCCTCAAGGATATTGACGATGAAGTCAAACAGTGGTTGAAGGTCGCATACGAAAGAGATGCATAACCGTAAACACTTGTGCGCCGCTCAGACTGCGCCGTTCAGAGAAGACACTTCTGCCCCCGCAGCGTCAGGCGGACAAGTCCGCTTCTAAACCATCCGCGTGCGCCGTTCAGACTGCGTCGTTTAGAAAGGCCACTTGTGCCCCACGGTCTCACGCGGACAAGCCCGCTACTAAACAATCCGCGTCCGCCGTTTAGAAAGGGCACTTGTGCCCCACGGTCTCAGGCGGACAAGTCCGCTTCTAAACGATCGGTGTGAGGGTTCATGGCTGCCAAAACATTATCTCGTAAACAATCACCGCGCATGAGCGATGACGCGGTCAAGGCGAAGACAGGTAAAAACTGGAAGGAATGGTTTACCATTCTCGACAAAGCCGGAGTCCGCAAGATGAGCCATCAGGAGATCGTAAGTTACGTCAACACAAAACACGGCGTTGGCCCATGGTGGCAGCAAATGGTCACAGCGACTTATGAACAGGCCTGCGGATTACGCGACAAACACGAACGACCCGAAGGCTATCAAATCAGTGTCAGCCGAACTATCGCCGCTCCCGTCGCGAAACTATTTAAGTCGTTCGCGAATGAAAAATCACGAAGCGCGTGGCTAGGTGCCGACAGACTAGCGGTTCGCAAGGCAACGACTAACAAGTCGATTCGTGCAACCTGGAATGATGGTAAGACCAGCCTG
The DNA here is from genome assembly GCA_046262135.1 of Pyrinomonadaceae bacterium. GTDB lineage: Bacteria > Acidobacteriota > Blastocatellia > Pyrinomonadales > Pyrinomonadaceae > PSRF01. Next base: position 58,347 of record JBHENH010000001.1, on the reverse strand, counting down.
GAGATAAACTTTTATCCGAAGGGCGAAGAAAAGGCTCAAGTTGTCGTGCAACATAGCAAACTCCGCGATGCAAAATCTTCAGCAAAGATGAAAACCTATTGGACCACTGCCTTGGATAGACTAAGAACTTCCCTCGAGAAATAATCCCACCGTAAATACATTTCCCGGAGTCGCGAAAAACTGGCTGAAACGTCTTCGAACAATTCATCCCGCCTGGCGCTTGGCAGCCGCGGCGAGGAGTTGGCGGCCGCCTACCTGCAAGCTCAGGGTTATCGAATTGTTGCAGCTAACTTTGTAATTCCGGTGGGACGAAACAAAGCCGGCGCGGTAATAAAGGTCGAGATGGACCTGGTTGCATATGACGGGGCGACTCTTTGTTTCGTAGAGGTGAAGTCTCGCACCTCGGGCTGGTTCGCACCGCCACAGGCCAATGTAGATCGACGCAAGCAACGGCAGATCTCCAGGGCGAGTCGCGCTTACCGTCGAATGTTTGGGATTGAAGGCGCTCCGTACCGTTACGATGTCGTTACCGTCGTGTCGCCCACTGAAGAGGACACGGAAACACGCATGGAGATTAAGCTGTTGCGCAACTATTGGACAGATGACAAGCTGCGAAAGAAAAGCTGGTTTGAAACATACCATAGCTGAACGCCGAGGTTTCGTGAAAACTTCCGGTCTGGGGCGTTCCTTAGGTTACGCGGAGCGATCTCATTAGCACCGGGGCTTCAGCCCGGTGATCAGGGTTTCGTCGAAGACTTCCGGAACCGTTTGAACGGTTTCTCCTTATACTCCAACAAAAACCGTTGAAACGGTTGGATAATCCCGCGGTGCCAAATTAATCACCGGGCTGAAGCCACGGTGCTAATGGGATCGCTCCGCGTAAAGATAAAGTCCTCTACCAGGGTTTCACAGGATCTCCACCGCGAAGTAGTACTGGGCCTCATGCCGTGCACCTATCGCAGTGACCGTCGGGGGCAAACTCCATTATCCTTTCAAACTGCTAGTGCGCTAGTTTGGGTCTTGTAACGCAAACTGTTAGTTTGCGGGCGCGTCGAACGGCATCCAATCATCGCAAACCAACAGTTTGCGTTACAAATTAGGGCACTACGCGACTGAAAACTGATTCGCTTGACAACAATCATCGAATCATTAGAATCGTTTTGCTCAAATGCGGGAGTAGCTCAGTGGTAGAGCATCGCCTTGCCAAGGCGAGGGTCGCGAGTTCAAGTCTCGTCTCCCGCTCCAAGAAATCAAGGAACGAGGGCGGAGGGATGAGGGATGAAAGCAATTGCCTTTCATCAGGATTGTTTTCATCCCTCCGCCCTCGTCCTTCATCCTTTTCAGGGCGGCGTAGCCAAGTGGTAAGGCAGAGGTCTGCAAAACCTTTATTCATCGGTTCGATTCCGATCGCCGCCTCCAAATAAAATCAACAACTTAGAGTCCGGCTACCCAAGACATTTCCAGCGTTTCTGTGCTGATACTGTGCGAGCAGCTTGCGAATGTTGGTCCTCGACTGTGTTTTTGAAATCTCTCATTGATCGTAATAAGCAGTAAGTCGCACAGTGAACCCGGCACTTTCACGTGCACTTACTACTAGCTCATACGTGCCAGACTCCAAGACCAAGTCAATCGTATCGGCTGAAATTGGCCCACCTGATGAATAGTATCCGCCGAAAATTTCCACGCGAATGTTGCCCCGAGCTGAGAAACCACCCTTTACTCACGCTTTCTGTTGAAGGCGAAAGCGATACCGTCTAGTATCCTCCTCCTTTGTTATCCCAGCGATCAGATAATCGGACGCGGACACTAGTGATTCTGTGCGTGCGAGCGGTGTCGGGGTCGTTGTTGGTTTGGTGTTGGCGTCGGGGTCGGTGTTGGATTTGACTCGACTACGCCCGCAGACAATCAGTAGGCGGCGATGGACATCCTCTACGACTGTATTTCCCACTATCGCGAAAGCAGAAGAGCACTGTGCGTTGAGCGATGTCATAAATAAACTACCGTGCGAAGGAACGGAGTATGATCCTTCATATTTTCCTATAAGCTAGAAACTTCCTGATCGTCTTAAAGCTGCCAAAGATCATCGGCTTGCGCAGAGGTATCGCCACCCGATTTCTGACCCGTTCGAAGTAAATGATCTCCTCACAACGTAGCAAGATCTCCGCTCGGACGGATCGTAATGCGGTAATGAGTCTTCCCACACTGCGGTAGCCGGGTAGAAGTGTGAAGCTGTAGATCCCCGCTACGCCATTGGCGATACATGTCTGGCAAACGCCCACGCTTCGCCCGTTCTGCACCAAGAACCAGTGCAATACATCGGGATGGCCGAACGACTTTCGCCAACGGTCACGATCGACGTCGGCAGCTTTTCCAGTGCGGGCAAACCCCTCGGCATACAGAGCACACCACTGCGCATGGTCGTCCGATCCTGCCAGCTTCAGTTCAAT
>JBHENH010000001.1:38925-55890 GCA_046262135.1 Pyrinomonadaceae bacterium | reverse complement strand
CCGCCCCGCCATGGGGTCACGGGCGCTGCTTTTACCTGGCTGATCAAAACCGGAGTGAGACCGGCCCTCTTTAGCGCTGATCGAATAACGGCAGTGTTGAATGTTTCATCAACGTAAATGAGCGGACCGCCCAAGGGCAGCTCGGCCAGTAACAACTGAAGTTGTGGAAGCGTGCCCTTGGATAATCCTATTAGGAGGCGGGCATCATATTCCGGCAAGTCATCGTGGTGTACGTAAATGATCTCGCCTCTACGATCAATCTCGCAGCCAAAGCTCTCCAGCCAGGTAAGGTTATTGTCCAGTGTTTTGGCCCGCACCTCCTCGTATCTGTTTGCGCTCCATTGTTCTTTCATGCAGCTAATTCTCAGAGTCGAATCAACCTCGGTCCCCAGGACGTATGAAAACGCCGCGCGAGTGTTCCACGCGCCCATTGCACAAAGTAATATGGGGGCACCTTGGATTGGCCACCCCACTTCAGCTTGAAATTGAAATGGCCTATGGATGGACTCGGCCCCACATTTAAGCTGCTGGCGCCACCGAGTTTCGCTTGCTCTAACATGGCACCATAGAGAAAATCACATACTCCGATCACTTTATGATCGCTCGCCAGGAACAATCCGACAGCCGTATCGGCAAAAGGCTTATGCATGGCCACAAAACCGCAGAGTCGGTGATCTTTTCTGGCCTCGATCAATTGAACCCTGCGAGAGCGAAGAACCGTCGGCAGGGCGAAAGCTATCTCCGCCAGATATCCTGTGCGCTCTCGTTTTCGATAGAAGATTTCCACTAGTCGAAAGTGCTCAGCAGATACGATTCCGCCTGTTCTCACCCTCAACTGGAAATCCATTGCCCGCGATCGTCGATAAACTCTACGCCTGAATACAGAGTCGGAATTGCTAGTGCAATCAATGAAAAGCTCTGCGGCAATTTTCTCGCACTTCTCTTCAACGACGCGCCGAAGTCCTTCTTTACTGAGGGCGCGGAAACTTATCGGATGAGGACCCACGAAGATCACCGATTCGGCTCCCCGATGTCCCACCCATTCCTGGGCCAGGCGACAATAGACGGAATCGTCTACGGCAGGAACATTTCGCAAGGGAAACCCGCAAAGAGTAACGATGCGTCCATCGTAGTATGCCAGCAGCCCATCTTCAAAGTACGGCTCCCCGGCAAACAGCGAGTTAAACCAGTAGTCGTGCAGGGTGCTCATTCCACGCTGCTCAATGAGCTTGCCTTCGCTGCGCGTTAACATCTTTAGCCGCTCAGGGACGAAAAGAAATTAGATAAGCCATCGGTTTGGGATTGGATATCTCAAACGAGAACTCAAAACCGCCTGACTTGGCTGGGCCGTCCTTCCTATTTTCAAGTTTGGGCGTGAAATCCTGGACGCTGTATGCGAGCACCTTTGCTTGACCCGGTTCCCACGGTAGCGTTGCTTCGTAGGTTAGCCGGCCCACGGGATGGCGGAACGGCATCAGATTGATGCCATCGAAATCGTTTGGTTCGGATTCAGTCGCTTGCCATTCGAATTTGAGAGTAACGTCAAAATACGACCCCGGTTCCATAGGCAGTCGCGTTAGAACACGAATCACTTTTTGATGCGAGCGATCTAACAGAAGCTCAATCTTTAGTGGTTTCTCTTCTTGGTTGTTAGTCGCGCTCAGGTTCATGCGTTCCACCTTCATTGCCGGGCTTCCTGTGACTACAAAGATCAGGCCCTCGGATTCCTCGTCTCCAACAACCTTGCCGACACGGCGATAGGCTGCCTGATAGGTCTGCGTTTCTGTGACCGAGACGCGGTACTCCAGAAGGTCGTATTCGTGGTGGGCATCGACGTCGTAAGCATCTTCGTAGGCGCCTTTGACCAGTTCGCGCATCGCCCAGTCTTCAACCGTTTCTCCAGACTTGCTGACCCGCACCTCCTCGATCGGCCTAACGGGTAGCATTACGTCAAGCGCCGGGCGCTTATCGTCGAACCCAGTTGGGCTGTAATCAAACCGCCGCAGGCGCGCTTCAAAAGGTGTTAACAAATCGATCAAGTTGAATGAGTTATTGTGTGGTTGAATTGACCCCTGAGCAGCAGAGCCGGCGGCCACAATGTGCAAGCCATTTCCAGGACTTTCCTGGTAGTTGACAGTGCATTGAAATGGCTCGTGTTGGTGTCCGTGGAGGATGAAATGAAAGCCCTGCTTATTAAGATACTGGAGCATTAGCGGTCCGTCCTGCATCCAGTCGTAGAGTCGATTGAAGTCCTGGTCGAGAGACTGAGGTGCGCTTATAGGATGATGATGCATTAACGCGATGCGGACTGCATTGAGGCACTCCCCGATTTTTTCTGGACTCTGCAGACACTGATTTAATACGTTGAACTGGGCCGATCCAATCCTACCCTTGTTCGCCATGAAACCCGGATCATTGACGCTATTGAAAAGAAACAGCGCGACCTTTCCCCATCCCGCATCCTCGATAATCGGATTGGACGGATTGACTTCGGCAAATTCGTTTAGATCCTGCCAGTTTTTATAGTTTCCCAAGAGAGATAAACCCTTTGCATGTTCCAGCAGTTTGCGTGTCTGGTCGTTAAATTTTCCTGACTCCGGCCGACTCTGTAACTCAACTTCACGACTTATCAAAGCGAGGGCGCGAATTAGGAGGGAGCGCTTTGGCTGCTGTTGAATCTGCGCCGTCCGTTCAACGAGGCAGTCATGATTGCCGGGAACGCACAGCACCCGTCGGGCTCCGCTTTTTGTTTTGAGAGTTTTTAAATACTCCGACGCCATTTCGAAGCTTTTCTTGTCACCAAAGTTCGTGACATCGCCCGTGACCACAATCAGGTCCGGTTTTAGTACTGAAAGTATGTTGGTTAGAGCAATGAGTTTTTCCGGGCTATGACCACCGGCTTCAACCTTCAAACCCAAGGTTTCCCCAAGGGCGGCGGCAACCTTCTGAAGTGGTGACAGGTCATCGTTGTCCATCTCCGGGTGTCGAATGTGCAGATCAGATATATGTGCTATGCGAAGCATCTTGCCGCCTCCTGGATTTAGAGAGTCCGGAATCTCAAATGGCTGAGGTCATGAGCAAAAGTCCCAGGCAGCCGGCGAAGATTGGCCCGAGCTTCCCTGGACGTGCATAGGTCCACGCCGCCAGCTATCACTGTAGTTTGGCCGGACGCTGGACGAACTTCTCGCAACGCGGGGAAAATACGCGCCAACCGGCTGACCGCGGTCTTAACGTGATAGGGGCTCTCGTTCCGAGAGTAAAGGTTGACCGCATAGATACCGCAGGCTGTGAGTCGTGAGCGGACCAACCTACTCCAGGCCGGATCTGCCAAAACGGGCTTCTGATCAGCGGAAAGCGGAAGCCACATGTCGTCAATAATCCCATCGAACCTACGATCGGTTCTCCGAAGATACGTTTCACCTTCCATGGCGACAACCTTCACGCCAGCCGCACCTAATGCAAACTGCCGGTAGGCCAGATTGATAACTCTCCTCTCTAGTTCCACTCCGACAATAACAGCGTTCGGAAACAAGGCCCGGCACTGTCTAGCGACCGTACCGCCGCCCAAACCAAGCATGAGAATTGAGTTCATCTTCTTAGCAAGTAAGAGACTCCCAGTCTGCGCATCCCAGCCTAGTCCTGTAAAGACGTGCTGTGGGTGGTAGTAGCTGTACGTCCCTTCGGGCGCTTTAAGGCGAAGAGCCCTTCCATGGCGAACTAAAGTTAATAGCTCCATGCAGATGCTCGGTGGTAACGTCTAAAAGCCGTATATTTCAACAGAGTCCCGAACGGCCTATCCTTCTTTGGGGTTAGAGTCTGACGGGTGGCGTTCGAGTCTTATTACGGGCTCGAATCGTCGCCTGAGAAGCGCTTTGTATCACGGTTTGCCTGAGCCGGTCGAGGAGACGAGTGATTGTCGAAACCGTAGTAGCTTACAGCTGGGACTGGTTTGAATGCGCTTGGCGCACGTCGGTGCATGCTATTGGCTAACCCATGCTTTCTTCACTCAGGCGAGTGCAATAATCAAACCAATCAACCAGTCCGTCATTGCCCTGCAGCCGGGCGAGCGCACGGCCAATAAGCATTTTGAGGTCGTGCAAATTGTTTTGTTTGTAATATGCGAGTTTTTGGCGGGACAGTGTTTCGATCGATGCCACATCAAATCGCGAGTTGAAGTCGTATGCGATTGGCTTGAGGGTGCCGGTCTCAGTGATTACCAGAGGGTTGACGAGATCGGCCAACAGCCGGTCGGCCGTGCCTTTTTGATCACAGGTCGCCAGTAATGCCCCATAGGCATCCCGTTGTTGCCAGAGACTACGCGAAGGAGCCAAATCACATTGCAGGCGAACCTGATCTGCCAGTTCCTCTTGTAGGGCCAACACAACCAGGTATAGCCGTGCCTGATCCGTTGCAGTGAAGCTGGAAATGTCCGTCATAGTCCGCGCCCGTCCAGCAAGTGCTACGGGGCGCACCTGAAGTGCTTTGGCTCCCAAGTCCACCAAGTGATCAGCCAGGTCCTGGCAGGTCAGTTTGTTGTGCCGGCCGAGGGCACGTCAGACGTGTGACGGCGGGTAAGTGAGCGTTAACCACGTGAATAACATAGTTTTACTTGAAGCGTCACTTCCTAATTGTTAGGATAGTCGAGCCCCGTCGCCGTGCTCACGCGGCTACCAAAAAACGGCAGTCACTCTTCTTGCCGGTTCCCCAACACAAGTTGTTTTAAATCCACCGCAATTCTTTGCCAAAGGAAATATTCGAAATGCGTCAATTCGCGATTATCGGTCTCTTAACTGCCTTAATTCTGGGACACGTTGTCACCGGACACCCCTATAGTCTTGGTGCGACAACGAGTCTCCAGGACTTTCAAGAACTGCACAAACAGCTTCGTGACTACAAGATGGTCGAGCTGGACGGTGCAACTATCACCGAACAGGTTCGACGGACCGGAAAACTTTCCATCCCCACTTCAGATCAGACCTTCGATCTTTCTTTGTTGCCCTACGACGTTCGTGCGGTTGACTATCGTGAGCAGGTTACCGGTGAGGGTTCAGCACTCCAGCGGCGCCATGTTGCAACTTACAAAGGGACGGTGAGCGGAGTGAACGATGCTCAAGCGCGGTTTACGCTCTCTGACGATGTGATTGAAGGATTGATCATTACACCAGCGCAAAAATATTTTATCGAGCCCGCGTCTCGGTATGCAGCTTCAGCTTCACGCGATGCATACGTGGTCTACAGGGAGTCGGATGTCGTTAACCAATATCTCGGAACCTGTCCCTTCAAACTTTCTGAGGAAGTTCGCACGATGGCGGCTCGTATGAGTTCGTCTTCAATTGTCGGCTCAGAGCAGTTTGCCACGACGGGAAATGACATAGTCTCGCCAGCACGCGAGGTGGAGCTTGCTACGGAAGCTGACAACGAATTCGTTCAGGCGTTGGGAAGCTCGCAGGCTGCGAACAACGAGATTCTGAGCATCGTGAATATGGTCGATGGGATTTATCAAAGCGAGCTCGGGTTGACTCTAAAGGTTGTTTTCCAGCGCGCGTGGAGCACTCAGGACCCTTACTCGGATACCACTGATGTCGTCGCACTACTTAACGAACTGCGAACCCAATGGAACACCAATCCTCCTGCAACCCGCGACCTGGTGCATATGTGGACAGGTAAAAACACAGCAGCCGCCGGGTTTGCATTTGGGGGACGCACGGGTTTTGTTAACGACGGTGTCGTCTGTCGCGACGCGCAATTCTCTAGCGGATCGGCCTCGTATGGATTATCCCGGCGTTTCACAAATGCCGTCGAGAAAGTCGTCATTCCCGCTCATGAGATGGGCCACAACTTCGGAGCTACTCACCCGGACCAGGAAGGTGGGCATCCGGAGTGCGCGGCCACGATAATGAATTCAGACGCTACCGGTTCTGCCGCTACCTTCTGCCAGTTCTCGCGCGATCAAATCACAAATTATGTCAACGCAAGCAGCAATGGAGTTACACCTAACAACAGTTGCCTGGCTGTAGCCACTACCCCATCAGCGACCGTGCAATTTAACAGCAGCAACTATCAAGCTGTCGAAGGAACTAACAATAGCGTTGTCATAACAGTGACGCGTTCGAGTGGCACAGGTGCCGCCAGCGTAGCCTACGAAACCGCTAATCAGTCCGCTTCTGACCGTTCAGATTACACAATCGCGCGCGGAGTTCTTTCCTTTGCTCCGGGTGAAACAAGCAAAACCTTTAGTGTGTTTATCACTGATGACGCCTACGCAGAAGGGCTGGAGACCTTCACAGTACTTCTTTCCAGTCCCGCCGCCGCGACGCTAGGTTCGCCTTTTTCGACAACCGTAACGATAGGTGATAATGAGACGATCAACGGGCCAAATCCGGTCAAGGATCCATTCTTTAATACAGACTTCTATGTGCGCCAGCACTATATAGATTTCTTCAATCGCGAGCCGGACGCTCCGGGTCTGGCCTTTTGGAAGAATCAAATTGAAAGCTGTGAGACACTCCCCGCCGCAGATCGGCAGGGATGTCGCGAGATCAGGCGCATCAACGTCTCGGCCTCTTTCTTTGTCTCCATCGAGTTCCAGGAAACCGGCTACCTCGTCTACAAGGCTTACCAGGCATCTTTTAATACGGGCGAGTTCTTAAAGTTGCAAGACTTCATGCTGAACACTCAGGAGCTTGGACGCGGCATCATCATTGGCCAGCCCGGCGCCGACGCACAGTTGGAAGCTAACAAGCAGAAGTTCTTTCTCGACTTCGTGCAGCGGCCGGCATTTCTTGCACCTACCGCTTATCCGACGACGATGACGGCAGCGCAATTTGTGGACAAGTTGAATGCGAATACATTTGATCCGCGTAATCCGGGTGCCGGGGCGCTGACGCAAACAGAGCGCAATAACCTGGTCGCCCAGTTGTTGGCGAACCCGGCCTCGCCAACCTTGCGAGCGCAAATGCTGCGCACGATTTCACAAAATCCTACGTTCACCACGCGGCAGTTCAACAAGGCTTTTGTGCTGATGGAGTACTTCGGTTATCTCAGACGAAATCCGAATGATCCACCGGAGCTGAATCTGGATTACGCGGGCTACAACTTCTGGCTCACCAAGCTCAATCTGTTCAATGGAGACTACATTCAGGCGGAGATGGTAAAGGCCTTCATTACTTCTGCCGAGTATGTGCAGCGGTTCGGCCCTTGATATAAAGCGTCGTGTATTTCTTCGGGAGTGTGATGACCGGGTTACGTACTGAATCATGAATTAGCCGGGCGGTTTTGAATTGGCTAGCGCTTGACACGGCTGTATTGGTAATATGCTTGGCGCAGGGAAAGAAGAAGGAGTTTGTAGAACAATCCGATCTAGCCCGCTGGTAATCGCCATCTGAACCGCCCCGGCAGGAGCAAACCTCAATAACGCGCGTAGTTTCTGAAGTCCTGTTGTACGTCAAACAGATTTATTAAGGAGAAGTCGATGAGAAAGCAAAGGAAAGAAAAAGGGACTAATTCGCCCCAACGGATCCGGCGTTTTGTCTGGACCGCTGTTTTCCTGGCTGTTGTCGCTTGCGGAGCGACCGCCGCTATTTCCCTGACCGGCCAGGCGAAGAATCCCCAAATTAAGTCAGGCAGCGAAGCATTGCAAAACAATCCTCGTCCACAGGTGCCACTGCGATCGTTGGCTCAGTCCATGCCGGTTGATGCGCAGACGGGATTAATCAGACCTCTGACGCAGGAAGAAGCTCAAATAATGGCAAACGGAATCAAGCAGATGGTCAATCAGTCCACCGATGGACTCAAGGCTGTGAAGCATGCTGACGGATCTGTTTCGATGGATTTGGGCGGACATTTTCAGAACGTCATACTGGCGAGGAAAACCGACGACGGCCAGGTAGCACAGTCATGCGTTGACAATCCTAAGTCAGCCGCCGAATTTCTGGGGATCGATCCTCAACTGGTTGGAGTTCCCAGAAGCGATGTGCCGTCGAGGACAGACGGGCCCGCAGTGCAGAAAGGTCAGGACCAATGAGAAAGAAAATCCTCGTTAGGTTTCGCCTTGGGACGCACCAAGCCCTCCCTAACGGTCGGGCTACTGCCCGCCTCCTGCTCACATCGTTCGCGGTTCTCTTCCTGTCGTCCTCGGCTTTTGGCGCTGCCTCGATCGTCATTCAGGTGGCCGACGACCCCGGTGTCGGCTTTAATGATCCAACCGTCGTTCCTGCCGTCGGCGGTAACAACGCCACTACCCTCGGCCGACAACGACTCAACGCATTTCAATATGCGGCCAACATCTGGGGCGCTGTTTTGAATAGCAACACAACGATTACCATTCTCGCCAGATGGCAACCGATGACTTGTACTACCAGCACAGCCGTCCTTGGCGCAGCTGGCACCATTACCATCGAGAGTGACTTTTCAGGCGCCCCGGTAGCTAATACCTGGTATAGCGCTGCTCTCGCTAATTCGAAGGGGGGAACCGATTTGAACACAGGTAACGCGGACATACGCGCGACCTTCAACAGTAATCTTGGGAACCCGGACTGTTTGGACGGTAGGCCTTTCTATTTAGGACTTGATAACAATCACGGAAATAATGTGGACCTGGTAACGGTCCTTTTGCACGAGTTTGCGCACGGACTCGGATTCCAGAGCTTTACCAATTCAGGCACGGGCGTCAGACCGCAGGGGATCAATTCTATCTATGATAGATTCCTCTTCGACAACACGGCCGGAAAAACGTGGGCAGCGATGACGACCGACGCAGAACGTCAGGCCTCAGCAATCAATACGGGCAATCTAACTTGGAGTGGGTCACAAGTAACGAATGACTTTGTGAGTATGCTGGGTACACCCCGGCTGAAAGTGAATTCACCGCCGGCAATTGCCGGGAATTACACTGTCGGTACTGCGGCATTCGGCTCGCCCCTTGCCACTACGGGGGTGACCGGGATCGTGGCCCAGGCCGCGCCGGTAGACGGGTGCACAAGTTTTCCCAGCGGCGTCTTTTCCGGACGCATAGCCCTTATCGATCGCGGAAATTGTAACTTCACTGTGAAAGTGAAAAACGCGCAAGTCGCCGGAGCGGTGGGAGTGATCATCGCCAACAACATTCCCGGGATCATTCAAATGTCCGGCGGTGATTCCACTATTTCGATTCCCTCGGTTTTGGTTTCTGATACGGATGGCTTCACGATCAAGAATCAGCTTGGAACACCCGTGAATGCGACGCTGATGATGGACACCTCGGCGCCGTCCGGTGTCGCACTCGGTCGAGCTCTAATGTTCTCCCCCGATCCAATTTCAGTAGGATCATCAGTTTCGCACTGGGACGTTACCGAGTATCCAAACCAGCTGATGGAGCCAAATATTAGCGGCGACCTTACGCACAGTCTTGCACCAACTCTTGACCTCACCACCTCTTTGTTACGTGATCTCGGCTGGTCGGCTAATCCACTTGGCGACAATCACTTTTTCGTGCGACAGCACTACCTGGATTTTCTTAACCGCGAACCGGATTTCGCAGGGTTTGGTTTCTGGACTAATATCATTTCCTCCTGTGGGCTCGATCTGGGCTGCACCGAGGTGAATCGCATCAATGTTTCCGCGTCTTTCTTTCTCTCGATTGAGTTCCAGGAAACGGGCTATCTTGTCCACCGTTTTTACCGAACAGCGTACGGTGAGGCAGACGGCAACTCCACTTTCGGAGGGCCGCACCCACTCAAGGTGCCCATTGTTTCAAGACAGGAGTTTCTGCAGAACACTCAAATTATCGCGCAAGGGGTGCAGGTAGGTATCGGCAACTGGAAACAGCAACTCGCTGATAATAAGCTGGCGTTTGCCACCGCGTTTGTTCAGCAGGGGACGTTCATCAGCAAGTATCCAACGTCGATGTCTCCCACGTCTTTTGTGGATAATTTATTTGCAACTGCCGGAGTGTTGAATCCATCACCAGCAGACCGGCAGGTCGCTATCAACCAATTTGGTTCAGCGACAGACACAACGGACACCGCGGCACGCGCGCGGGCGATGCTGGACATCGCGCAGAATTCAATTCTGCACCAACAGGAAAAAAATAAAGCTTTCGTGCTGATGCAATACTTCGGTTACCTGAAACGCAATCCGAACGACCCACCTGAGTTAGGACTGGACCACAGCGGCTACGAGTTCTGGTTGACCAAGCTGAATCAATTCAATGGCGACTTCATTAGCGCTGAGATGGTTAAGGCCTTTATTAACTCCATAGAATATCGACAACGCTTCGGCTCGTGAGAGTCCGATACGTTTCGTCTTGAACCATGAGTCATGGTTAACACCCCCGCCGGGCGCAAGTCTGGCGGGGGTGTGATGTCTTATATCGACTTCAATCAACTTCAATCGACAGCTATCTTCATGAACTTCACGAAATCTCGAACTGACCCAATACGCGGCAATCAACACTCGTTGACAATGCTTCAAAGCTGAGGATAAATTTCCTTACGTAAAACAGTTGTTCTAAGCCAAACTCCCCGTACGCGCTGTCTGGATTCATAGTCCGTCTCACGAGAGGGCCCGCCGTCGCAATGAATCGAATCATCCGATTCCTGAGCATGGTCGTTGCTTTGATGGGTTGTGCGATGTTCGGTGGAACGGCGTTGACTGGAGCAAACCACGCGGAAAGAGTTGATGCAAATAGTCCGGTCTCTCACACGCCCACGAACGAACCAGATACCCACACCGCGACCGGCTCATCAGGTCAGGTTAATACCGACGAGCAATCCGCGACAGAACCCCTCTTTGAAGATGCCGAAGACCCGGACATGCCCAAGGGCAGGCGCGGCGGTATGGGAGGGATTAACGAGAAAACGTATCTTCGACTCCGCGACGAATACATCGCGCGCCGCCGCGGCATGGAACCCGGGCGGCCTTTTGATCCGGAAGCACGCGGGCGCGCCGTGAAACAGATAGAGATGCAGGAGGCGCTGTTCGCCGAATCGAATCAGCGTCTTCGGTTAAAGAAAACAAACAATGCGTTTGAATCAAACTTTAGCGCGCCGAGCTGGGTAGCAATTGGCCCAGCCCCGCTGCCGAATGGCGTGGGAAACAATCCCGTCAGCGGCCGCGTTACCTCAATCGTCGTCGATTCCACAAATTCCAACAAAGTTTACCTTGGCACGGCCCAGGGAGGGGTGTGGCGGTCGCTTGATGGGGGAAAGACATGGGCGAGCATTTTTGATGACGCGGAGTCTCTTTCGGTAGGGGCGCTCGCGCTGGCGCCGTCCAACCCGACCATCCTCTATGTAGGCACGGGTGAATCAAACCGCAGCGGCGATTCTTTTTTTGGAGTTGGCGTCTATCGCATAGACAACGTCGACACGGCGGCGACGCTGGTTGGCCCAATCAATCCTTCATTCTCATTTAACACCAGCGGCGGCAATGTAACTACCTCGACATTCAGCGGGCGTTCGATCAGCCAGATCGTTGTCCACCCTACACAACCCGGAACAATCTTCGTTGGGACCAGTTCCGGCGTCGCAGGCAGCGGAGCTAATTCACTTTCTAATCTGATACCTCCGATTGCGCTGCTGGGTGTTTATCGATCTACCAACGCCGATGGTCCACTCGCGTCGATCACTTTTCAGAAGCTGGCCGTCGCCACCGCCGGCGGCAGCCTCGATGTCCCCGGCACCGGCAACCGACGCATTACGGACCTTGTGATGGAGCCCGGCAATCCAGATAACCTGCTCGTCGGAGTTTTCGGCTCACCCTCTGTTAATGATGGCGGTATTTTCCGGACAACAAATGCGCTGGCCGTTGCTCCTGTGTTTACCCAGGTTCTGCAAATATCTATCGATCGGATTCATTTTGCCATTCATAAAGACCCCACCAGCGGAGTCGTAAAGGTGCTGGCAGCCACTGGCGAGACGCCAAGTACCGCGAGTTGTTCGTCGACGACTCAGAAAGGCATCCTGCGGCAATCAGTGGACGGCGGAGTTACGTGGCCCAACACCACAGCCACCGCTTCGACAGGCGGGATTTTAACTGGAGCAGGCGGCTTTTGCGGCGGACAGTGTTGGTACAACATCACCGTCGCAATCGATCCGAAAAACTCAAATAACATCTACCTCGGTGGCAACGTAAGAAGTACCTGCTCGGGTCTGATGAAACGATCCTCGGATGGCGTGAACTTCTTTAATGATTACACCGGACTGCATGCGGATTCCCATGCGCTTTATTTTGATCCTTTAACGACGCCTTCCACGATTTTCACCGGAAATGACGGAGGAGTTTGGAAAGGTTCTGTTCCCACAGTTCCTGCCAGCACAAACCCTGCAAGCAATACAGCCTGGGTGAATCTCAACAGCGCGCCGCTCAATACAATGCAATTTGAGAGCGTGGCTGTTCATCCGACCGATCAGTTCATGTCGATCGGGGGAACGCAGGACAACGGCACCGAGGTGCAGCAAACGGTCACAGGCAATTGGATCAATGCCGAAGGTGGAGATGGCGGATACGCTCTCATTGATCAAAGCGCGACTGACACGACGAATGTAACGATGTATCACACGTTTTTTAACCAGACGGGCACGCAAATCGGGTTTGATCGCATCATCAATACCTCTTGCCTGCTGTTGAAGAACTCGTGGCCCACCCGTGGCGATTTTGGCATTGCTGATCAATCCAGTCTGGCATGCGATGGCACGCCGGACGTGCTGAACAACGGTATTAGTAGAACCGATGTTGTTCTCTTTTATGCGCCGATAGCCCTCGGCCCCGGCACGCCCAACACCGTCTATTTCGGATCGAACCGGTTGTATCGCTCAACTGATCGCGGCGATCACATGACCGTGGTAAGTCAGGATCCGATTCTCGTAACGTCTCCAATAACGACGATTGCGATTTCGCCACAGGATGACGCCTACCGGCTCGTCGGTATGCAGAATGGACAGATTTGGGCCACTTCCACTGCGTCGTCGACGTTGGTTGATGTTACCAGCGGGTCGTTCCCGGCAAATCCAAATGGGAGCCTGGCAAACCGGTTTGTCGGTCGCGCGGTAATCGATCCAAATAACAAAAACGTCGCATACGTAGCGTTTTCGTTTTTCGCCCGGGCGGGTCAGGGTATATGGAAGATTACTAATCTCGGAGCGGCGGCGGGCGCGGAATCAGTGGCTCCGAACTGGATCCCAGCAGGTAGCGGCATTCCCAGCGTACCGATCAATGCGCTTGTCGTCGATCCGATCAACTCGAACAATTTGTACGCTGGGACGGATATCGGAGTTTATTACTCGACCGACGCCGGCGTTTCCTGGAATCCATACGGCACGGGCTTGCCCCGTTCGGCCGTGTTTGACCTGGCGATCCAGCCAACCAGTCGAATATTGCGTGCGGCCACTCATGGGCGAGGCATATGGGAAACGCCGCTCATCACTCCCGGGCCTTCAACTGTCGAGTTGAACGCTACAACTTCGATCACTGAGTCGCAGACGAGCAAGTCGGTCGTTATAACGCGCAGCGGCGACACCTCATTTCCCGCTACCGTCAACTATGCAACCAGTGACACTGCGGCAGCGACCAATTGTAATGTTGTTAGCGGAATTGCTTCTTCGCGTTGCGACTACATCGCCACGGTTGGCACTGTGAATTTCGCAGCTAACGAGAATTCCAAAGACATCTTGATTCCCATTGTCGATGATGCGTACCTCGAAGGTAATGAGACTTTCACCATAACGCTCGGCAATCCTACAGGGAGCAACGTTACGCTGGGCACAGCAAGTGTCCCAATCACCATTACGGACAATGAATTGGTCAGCAGCGGCACTAATCCGATTGGTGAAGCCAACTATTTTGTGCGCCAGCACTACATCGATTTTCTTAATCGCGAACCCGACGCACCGGGCCACGCCTTCTGGTCGGATCAGATTGTTTCGTGTGGCACGGACCGGGAGTGCATTAACGTCAGGAGCATCAATGTCTCCGGTAGCTTTTTTCTCTCCATTGAGTTTAAAGAGACTGGTTATCTGGTTTACCGCGTTCATAAGGTCGCTTACGGCGAAGGCTCGGGCACGTACAAAGATTCCCAGGGCAATCCTCAACCTATTCAGGTGCCGATAATCCGGCTGCAGGAGTTTTTGCCCGACACGCGGCGCATTGGAGAAGGCGTGCAAGTCACGGTGGGAGACTGGAAGACACAATTGGAAATTAACAAGCAGGCTTACATGGAAGATTTCGAGAGGCGATTGCCATTCACTAATCGCTATCCGG
The DNA here is from genome assembly GCA_046262135.1 of Pyrinomonadaceae bacterium. GTDB lineage: Bacteria > Acidobacteriota > Blastocatellia > Pyrinomonadales > Pyrinomonadaceae > PSRF01. The sequence goes on along the minus strand of JBHENH010000001.1, from coordinate 41,655 downwards.
CCACAATGACTGCTGTAGATTTCGTCAATGCGCTCAGTACGAACGCTGGTCCCGGCGTGCTGTCACCTATCGAAGTAAATGATCTTGTAAACGATCTCAATAGCGGCAGGAAGACACGAGCACAGGTCTTAAGAGCCGTGGCGCAGGATCCGGACCTCTTTGACGCAGAATTCAACAAGGCCTTTGTGCTGATGCAATACTTTGGTTACCTGCGCCGCAACCCGAACGATCTTCAGGATACCGACTACTCGGGCTACAACTTTTGGCTGGTTAAGCTAAACCAGTTCAACGGCGACTTCGTCCGCGCAGAAATGGTGAAAGCTTTTCTCGAGTCGATTGAATATCGGCGTCGCTTTGGGCCATGATTTCTTTTGGAAAGAGCGAGGCAGCCCAGCATCTCCTCCGAGGTATTCCTCAGATCAAGGCCCGCGCACCTATGAAACAATTCATGCCGGCCATAAAAAAGCCCACCATCGGTGGGCTCCTCGCAGAAACGCGATTAGTTTATGTTTTCTCCTCAGGATCTATGCGGATCTTCATCCGCTGTAGCACCTGCACATCCTCGTCAGTTAAATCAAGAGTAGTATCGCCGCTTTCGCCATCTTCTTCGCCGGAGTGAGGACGCAATCCTATCTCGAGCCGCAGCGTCAACTCCATCTCATAGCCGGCATCTCGCAGCCGTTCTATTGCTTCGGCAACTTTGGAAGAGTTTTCGACCGACTCATTTATCGCCGTGCCAATTTCTCTAACTATCTCTTTTGCGTCGTCGTCTATTTCCAAGCTGCAAACGCCCTTGTGCTGAAGCTAAACCCCGATATTGAATCCGCAGCGTGTTTACCGATGCAGCAATATGCTACGCGAGCGCGACTCGCAGGGTCAACAACGATAATCACCACGCGAGTAGTGTCCACCTCTGTAAAGCAAAGTGTTAGTTTCTTTCGGTCGCAATTGCGTTCAACGTAAACGCAAACTAACAGTTTGCTTTACTAGGCTCAAGACGCTCGGAAGCGACCGGGGACTCGCTCGGTTGAGCAAAAGCAGGCTTGAAAACACACTGCCAGTCAATTACTCTTAGTCTGCCCCCAAGAGCAACTTAAGGAAACCATTGGAAAGGGAGGGTTCACTATGCCTGAAGTTGGAGACATGGCCCCGGATTTTGAGTTGAAGAGCAATCTGCAAAAAGACAAGACGGTTAGGCTCTCAGATTTCCGCGGCAAGAACAATGTGGTGCTGGCGTTTTATCCGCTGGCATGGACGCCTGTCTGAACCGCGCAAATGCCTGCGTACGAGGCCGACCTCGAACGTTTCAAAGGCTATGATGCTCAGGTCCTGGGCATATCGGTTGACAGCGTTCCATGCAATACCGCGTGGGCCAAAAGCCTCGGCGGATTATCTTACGATCTGTTAAGCGATTTTCATCCGAAGGGTGAAGTCGCAAAGCAGTACGGCGCCTATCGCAGCAATGACGGCATTAGTGAACGTGCGATATTCATTGTGGACAAGGAAGGCAAGCTTGCTTACAAAGACATCCACAATATCGCCGACCAACCGGATAATGAAGATTTGTTGGAGGTCCTGCGAAAGCTGTAGAAAGGCAGAGGTCAGAGATCAGAAGTCAGAAGTCAGAAGTCAGAATGCAGGACTCGGAAGTGAGGAAATGAGAGGACCCGATAACCCCTGACTTCTGACTTCTGACTTCTGACCTCTGACTTCTGACTTCTGACTCCTGACTTCTGACTTCTGACTTCTGACTTCTGACCTCTGACCTCTGACTTCTGCTTTATGACGCTCTCAAGAAAATGTGTGCCCTTCACCCCATTTGAAGGTGAGCTCTCCAAAACCACGGTTGCGCTGGTGACCGCTGGCGGCGTTCACCTTAAAGAACAGGAACCTTTCAACATTGCCGATGAGTTAGGCGACCTGGGATACCGCATCATCCCGGAGGACGTCGATTCGTCTCAACTAATGGTCACCCACCATCATTACGATCACACCGACGCCGACAAAGATGTGAACGTAGTATTTCCGATAGACGTGCTGCGCGATCTGCAACAGGAGGGATTCATCAAAGGGATCGCGAAAAAACATGTCGGTTATATGGGCTACACCATGCAACTGAAAGCGATGTATGAGGGCACGGCTCGTGAGATTGCCAATGACATAGATAAAGGTTCTCGTGCTGACGTGGTTATTCTGACGGGTGGTTGACCCAGCGTCTGTCACCGCACGGTCGTCGCGGTTCAACGAGAAATTGAAATGAAAGGCATACCGACTGTGTTGATTACTGTTAGCCCGGAAGTTTCCTCGCAGATGCGGCCGCCGCGGGCAATCTACCCAAAGGGTTTCAAGATCGGTAATAGTTTAGGGAAGCCAGGTATGCGCGAGCTGCAACAACAGGTACTGAGAGACGCACTTACCTTGCTAAAGGAGAATACGCGACCCGGCGAGATTAATACGCGGGATTATCCCGAGTATGGTGAATACCACGAGCCCCCGAAAGTCAGGCATTAAATAGACAAATTGCCGGCTCCAGTTAGCAGCGAGATATATGGGGAGGAATAACTCTATTTCACTCCCCCGTACACGGAAAAGATGAATGGTGCCACTTCACGCTCACGGCCCTGATGGTCGCTTTGGTCGCTGGACGCTGATTGATTGAGAAGCCTTTAAACCTTTATGCCTAAAACAATCGGAATCCTGACTGGGGGCGGCGATGCGCCTGGCCTGAAT
>JBHENH010000001.1:0-38915 GCA_046262135.1 Pyrinomonadaceae bacterium | reverse complement strand
GTCGTAACGACGGCCACTGGCCAATACGATATGAAGGTCATCGGAATTGAAGATGGCTTTGAAGGCTTGTTAGGCGAAACGCAGACGCGCTCACTTACTAACGCCGAGGTCAGAGGTTTGTTGCCGCGCGGTGGAACGATTCTGGGAACGCGTAACCGTGGGAAGTTCGTCGAGCGCGGGCCGGAAGGAGTGGCCGCGAACTGCGATGCTGTTTACCATGAAGCGGTTGGAAACATTAACCGCATGGGGATCGATGCACTCGTAGTCCTTGGGGGTGAAGGAACTTTAACGATTGCCTCGGAGTTTGACCGGCGTGGAGTTCCAGTAGTCGGTGTTCCCAAAACTATCGATAACGACCTCGCATGTACGGAACTAACATTTGGGTTTATCACTGCGCTGGATATCGCAACAGACGCCCTTGATCGCCTGCACACGACGGCCGAGTCACACGAACGAGTGATGATTCTCGAAGTGATGGGACGCCACACGGGGTGGATCGCGTTACATTCCGGAATCGCAGGTGGAGCGGATGTGATCCTGATCCCCGAAATCCCTTTCACGATGCAATCGGTGGCTGACCGAATTCGCGCGCGCGATGAGGTCGGCTCAAATTTTAGTATCATCGTCGTCGCTGAAGGAGCTCTGGAGACGGGGCATGAACAGATTTACCAGGACAAAGGCGATAGACAACATGCGCCGCGTCTTGGCGGAATCGGCGGTTATTGCCAGAAAGAACTCGAAGCGCTAACCGGCAAGGAAACCAGATGTGTCGTACTTGGTCATCTCCAGCGAGGCGGCCGGCCGAACGCGTTTGATCGCATGCTCGCAACCAATTATGGATCCTGCGCCGTGCGTGCACTGGTTGAGGGAAAACGTGGAACCATGGTCGCCCTCCAGGCAGGAGATGTTATAACGGTTCCCATCACGGAGGCTGTCGCCAACCTTAAGACCGTGCCGGCCAACGGTCAGTTGGTGCGTACAGCGCGAGATACGGGAATATCCTTTGGCGCTCCTGACGAAGCTATGTATCATCGCCGAACTGAGGTGGCGGCGCGGTAACCACCACCAATCGAAAGTGAGCAATTAGTGTCCGCCGATATCAAACAAAAACTTCAGTCCCAACTCGATGAGCTGGAATCCGAATTGCGCGTGCATCTGCCCAAGGAGATCAAACGAGCCCTCGAGTTTGGAGACCTTCGCGAAAACGCCGAGTATCACGCCGCACTGGAACGTCAGAACATGGTTAAGGCGCGGATCGTCGAGTTGCGTCAACGGATCAGCGAGATATCTTCCATTGATCTGTCAAAAATATCCAAGGTGAAAGCCGGTTACGGTTCTACGCTGGTTCTTTTTGATTCCGAGCGCGATGAGGAAGTGACTTACCGTCTGGTTACACCGGAAGAAAGCGATCCACAGGGCGGACTCATTTCCACCACTTCGCCAGTTGGCAAAAGCTTAATGGGCAAGGAAGAAGGCGACGAAGTCGTGGTACGAACTCCTGCGGGTGCCCGCAATTTTGAAATCAGGCACTTGACGACTCTTCACGACGAAACGGAAAACAAAGAGTAAATCAGGCCCCGCTTTGCACCGATATTGTTTTGGGGTGCGCAAGAAGCGCGGTGCCAAGCGCGCCTTCCTAAAACTGGCCGGGATGCCAGGATATCGCAACTGGTTCTACAAAAATGTGTTGGGCCACTCAGAGCGGGGGCAAGCGCGCCTTCCCGACCTCGAGATACTTGCACTTGCTTAATCGCTTTCACCTTGGAAGGCTTTCCGGCGGCGATCACACCGTCCACTCTGATCATCTTGAGGTTGGCGGTTTAATCTTTTGCGGCTTTTCGGCATAATGAGGCCAAAGGAGACCGGAGTCAGAAATGTTTGTGAACGGCATTGGCCGCGGGGGTCAGCGGATCATCGACGCGATGGTGCGTTGGCTGGCCTACGGTCACATAAACCCAAACATCCTGACGGTAATCGGCGTCGCCATAAATGTTGGGTCGGGCCTGCTTTTCGGGTATGGCCAATTCTTTTGGGCGGGCATTGTCCTCATCGTTGCGAATCTTTTTGACATGCTGGATGGTCAGGTGGCGCGACTTTCCGGCCGGGTTACCCGTTTCGGCGGCTTTTTGGATTCATCCCTCGACCGGCTTTCGGATATGGTGGTGTTTGTCGGTTTGATGGTGTTTTACGCCCGCGATACCCAGTTTCACTCTACCCTTAACGTTTTCCTCGCCGGGGCAGGACTAATGGGGTCGGTTATGGTAAGCTACGCCAGCGCGCGGGCCGAAAGCTTGATTCCTAAATGCGATGTGGGTTTTCTACGTCGCCCCGAGCGAGTAGTTCTCTTTATTATTGGCGCATTAAGCACTCATCCGGGTTCGACAAACTTCTTCGCTAACCGAATGCCGGCAGTATTGTGGGTACTTGCGGCAGGTTCTTATTGGACTTTCGCGCACCGCATGTATCACACGTGGTATGAGTTGACTAAAACCACGGCCGAAACAGGTAAAGAACCAGCGCGATCTGATCTTTCCGCATCTAACTCCGGGCCTGAACGACGAGCTGAGCCTTTAGTACACAAAGCTAGTTAGGCAGCCCCCGATCGACTGATACTGCTTTTTTAGTATTTGAGGTACAAAGCACCGTGACAATCTGCCCCTGCTGCGGTTTAAAGAGTGACTCCGTCTCTGTTCAAGGTCGGGTTTCGAACTATGCCTGTCAAGCCTGCGGCGCTCGCGCCGTCGGCGAGCCGCTTCCTCGACCTGAACACGAACTTCCATCCTACGGTCGCTCTCTTCTGCTGGCTGTGACGGGGGCGTTGCTGGTCCTGGTTTTCGTCGTACAGACATTGATCTCAGTGGCCGCACGTGCCCCCCAGACCGCTGTATCCGGGGTCGCGCTCTCGTCGTTTCTTCCAATGGATTTCGGGACATGGGTAGCCGCCGCCGAAACCGCTTCGTGGCGTCTTAAATGGATCATGATTCCAGTCGCGCTTGTTGTTTTTTTCGGCAGCCGAAAAATATACCAATCGATAACGGCATCACCGGCGCGATTCTGTGGCGTGCGTTACGCACGGCGCGGCTATCTTGCCTCAGCGTCTGTCCCTCTGTTGGCCCTAATCCTGATTGGCGTGACCGTGCCGGAACGCTTGCGCCATCGTCAGCGGGGCATCGAGGCAGCATCGAAAGCCCAGGCTTATAGAATCGATCGCGCGCTCGTCGAATATCAGCAGGAGTTCGGCACGCTACCAAGCGACCTAAAAGATCTTAGCCGCTTACCGGATGCCGACGGGTCGATAGCGTCCTTGCTTAAGAACATCGACGCCGCAGGTTATACAGTCAACGCGGAAGTTGCGGCAGTACCAAAACAAAAACCGCGCACTCTACGTGGCGCCGTCATTAGCAAAGCATCCCTCACTACCGCAACCGATGACACACTCGGCGAAGGTTTATCGTTTACGAACTACGAATTACGTCTGCCAGGGTCGGATAAAATACTGGGCAACGAAGATGATTTGCTGGTTCGTGACGGCGTGATCTATAAAGCGTCCGAAACTCCACGTCGAGGCGTTACTAACCGACCCGGAACAAAAACCCCTTAACTTTTAAGGGCTGGTACTGATCACTTTGATGGCCTCTCTTTGGAGTGCGGTGATACGTCACCGCACCCAAAACGAAATGCCCTGTATACTCTGCAGGGTTTTTTTTTATTATGCGGCTAACTCGAGACCATTAACGACGATTGACCCCTAACTTATTGACTTTATGTTCACGAAGATCCTGATTGCCAACCGCGGAGAAATTGCAGTTCGAATCATCCGCGCGTGCCGCGACCTGGGAATCACTCCTGTCGCCGTTTACTCAGAAGCGGATGTGGAGTCGGTACATGTCGCTCTTTGCGATGAAGCCGTTTGTATTGGGCCAGCACCTTCCATTCAGAGTTACTTAAACATTCCTGCAATTATTAAAGCCGCACAAACGACCGGCGCGCAGGCTATCCATCCGGGCTACGGGTTTTTAGCTGAGAACGCGGAATTCGCCGACGCGGTAGTCGCAGCAGGTCTCTCGTTTATTGGGCCAACTCCGCAGGCAATGCGTGTTATGGGATCCAAGACCAGCGCACGACGCGCGGCCCTGGAAGCCGGCGTACCTATTGTTCCGGGGACAGTCGAGCCGTTGAAGTCATCCGAAGAAGCCTCCGCCATAGCGGAAAAGTTTGGTTATCCGGTAATGCTAAAGGCCTCAGCAGGAGGTGGAGGCAAGGGCATGAGGCTAGTGGCTTCGTCGAAAGATTTAGGTTCAGCTTTTGATAATGCGAGATCAGAGGCCGCCGCCGCCTTTGGAGATTCGTCGTTGTACCTTGAAAAAGCGATTGAACGACCTCGCCATATCGAAATTCAGATTTTTGCGGACGCCCAGGGCAATGTCGTTCATCTGGGCGAAAGAGAATGTTCGATACAGCGTCGCCATCAGAAGGTGATCGAGGAATGCCCGTCACCAATCAACGATGCTGCGCTTCGCAATCGCATGGGGGCTGCAGCTGTCAAGCTTGCGCGCGCGGTCAGTTACATCGGAGCAGGGACGGTCGAATTTCTTGTCGCTGACGCTACTCGCGACTTTTATTTTCTCGAGATGAATACGCGTTTACAGGTTGAACATCCGGTAACTGAGCTGGTAACCGGAATCGACCTCGTACGCGAGCAAATGACGGTTGCGGCTGGAGCTCCCCTTTCGTTTAGTCAGGAAGACATAGGTTGGTATGGTCACGCCATCGAGTGTCGAGTTTATGCGGAAGATCCTGGAAACAACTTTTTTCCCTCGGCGGGACGCATCAGTTACCTGCGCGTGCCGGCTGGACCGGGGATACGCGATGACGGTGGAGTAGAATTGAACTCGGAAGTTTCGATTCATTACGATCCCTTAATTTCAAAACTCGCGGCGTGGGGACGCACGCGGAACGAAAGTATCGATCGGCTCCGGCGCGCGCTAGATGAGTATGAAGTCGGCGGCATTAGAACTACACTTCCCTTTTTCCGTGAAATTGTCAGGGATGACGAGTTCAGAGCCGCACGTCTCGATACTGGTTTCATCGGCCGGTTTAACGAACGGCGAGCAGGCGCCAGGATTAACTCGGAACGTGAAGATTCGGAGAGCCAAAAACTGCGAGACATTGCTTTGATCGCGGCTTCGATTCATTACGCGAACGCCCAGAGACAACCGTCTCAAGGAGCTGAACGTGCGGATGGTCAGAATCAATGGAAGATGTCTGGTCGTTTGTCGCTGCTTGATGCGCGAAGCCCCACTGGCTACCGAGGCAAGGGTTTCAGGAAACCACGGCTTTGAAATGGTCAAAAGACGTGCATCCTGATTAGAGAATTTGACAGTGAAACTAAAAGGCACAGTTTCTGACACCGAACACGAAGTTTTTCTCGATCGGCATGTTGACTGGACAGCTGTCGAGATCGACGGGCGGCGTTATGAGCTCGAGGTCTACGATTCAGACTACGGTGAATATCTGATCATCGAGGGCACCAACGTCTACAAGTGTCGCATTGAAGAACGGCTCGATGTGAAGGATTGTTTTACCGTGGTTCTGCGCGGGGATAGCGTGGGCGTGAAGATAATCGATCCCAAGCGCCTTCGAAGTGCGCAAACCTCGGGCGCACACGACGCCGGCGCGGCTCAAATCATTTCACCGATGGCGGGTAAAACTGTACGAGTGTTGGTAGAGGTCGGGTCGCGGGTTGAAGCCGGAGCCGGAATTGTAGTCGTCGAGGCCATGAAGATGCAGAACGAAATGAAAGCGCCAAAAGCTGGAGTCGTGGTTGCGATAAATGCGCAGGACGGAGGCACCGTCAACGCGGGCGACGTTTTAGCAGTGATTGAGTAGTTTGCGTTCTCAACTCAGGGCCATGGCGATCTAGCGGTGGCAGTAACGTACGCGTCCCCATCTATGATCAACATTGGGTCCCCGTTTTTTGGATGGTTTCGCTTCTCAAGCGAATAAGTTTCTGTTCCCAAACTACGTGAGTTTCTGGTGATCGTTGTGGCGGTCGCGGTCCAGGTGCCACTGTCGGATTCCTGAGAGGCTGTTCCTCCATACGGCCCGCTCGAGCTGGTCTCACTGTAATACTCATACGTTCCATTTCCGTAAAGCGCAAAGCATCGATTGGACATGCGGCCGCCACTATTCGAATTCACGTTGGACATGTAGCACCACTTGCCGAACAACTCCGCTGGGTTGGCTCCCGAAGGCGCATTGAAAGTCCCTTCGTTATCGCCAGCTTTAACTCTTTTGTAGACAACGGTGCGGCCGTCAACCAGCACTCGCAGCGTATCGCCCGAAAGTTGAAACGGAAAGTCGGCCGCGCCTTCATCGTTCGCGAGCATAATTTTGTTGCCCTTAACCGCATACTTAAAACTTTGTCCGTTGAGAACCAGTGTGCCATCGTCTCTGATCTGTGCCGTAGCTTCGCTGCTCTGCCAATGCCCGACCAACCCGATATCGGTTGTAACTGCTTCGGAACTCTGTTGCCCATCCCGTGAGCCCACGCTTGACTGAGTCTGCCGTCCACCAAACCCTTTACCGGGTCGCTGGCGAATGAATGTCATTGGCCGGTCCAGATCGCCCCCAGAGATCACTAACTCGTCGCCCGTGATTTTGAACGTGTAATTATTGATCGTGCCTTCTTCGTCGACGGTCAGCTGCGTATCGCGGATGCGGTATTTGATGGGTGTACGATCCAGCACTCCAGTGCCGTCTGCGTTCAATGTCAGATGGACCCCGGGGTCGGGACCCTTCGTTTGCCACGAGCCTGCGAGGGCCGTATTTGTCTGAGCGGAAGCACCACTGAAGCAAAGGAGTGCGCAGGTAATGGCGAGAGTTATCGTGGAAAGCTGATTCGCGGGTTTATGCATAGTGATTTAATCTCATCGCTGAATTCACTAGATAGTGACTGAAGTTTGTAAGCCAACTCCAGGTTGCGAGTCAATACTCCAGTCCCATGTCCAACGTTCAATGTCCAACGTCTTTGCAGGAAGACATGAATGGCTGAACTAAAGATGTTAGGCTAGTTGGCTTTGGACTTTGGACTTTGGAAGGTTTAATTACGCAGAGTGAAGTAAACTCTATTTATGAGTGACACGAGAACATCCTCTTCATCCTTCATCCCGCATGCGTCATCCCTGCGCATTCTCCTCTGGGACATCGACGGCACATTAATCCGTTCCGTTCGTGCCGGAGCTTTCAAGGACTACACGGTGCCAATGCTCGAAGAGGTTTTTGGTACGGCCGGTTGTTTACCGCAAATGAAAGTCTCTGGCATGACTGACCTGCAAATAGTTGGAGAGGCACTAAAGCATGAAGGATTCACGCATGAAGACATTCGCGAACGCATTGAACATCTTCGCGAAAGCTACATGCAGGCGATGCATAAAGCGACCGGAAACGGTGATCAATTTTTCGAGGTTCTGCCGGGGGTACGCGAAGTGCTCGAGGCTGTTAATGATCATCCCCGTTACCAGTCGGCACTGGTCACCGGCAATATCGAGCCCGCAGCTTACTTGAAGATGGAACTGGTTGGTCTCGCTGATCTCTTTCCCTTACCCGGCGCATTTGGTGACGAGTCTCACGATCGCCGCGACCTTCCTGCCCTCGCGGCGGATCGCATCCGCAAGCATTTAAAACTCGATCTGGCTCCCGCACAGTTCATCGTCATCGGCGATACGCCAAATGACATCGAGTGTGCGCAGCATTTTGGCGCTCGCGCCCTGGCAGTGAACACGGGGCGCTTTTACAGTGAAGAGGAGATCCGGGCGTGCAATCCAGATGTATTGTTGCCGGATCTCTCCAATCTCGAACTGGTAATGCAGACGCTGGCGGCCTTATAAGGGTGTAGTGCGATAACGCTTTACAGAGCTGGGCAGGCGTCGAAGGCTAAACTCAACCCCGCAAATACTTCCTTACAAATAGATGGATTAATTTTCTGTATTGTACTTCGGTGTCGTTTTAGATCCGGTGGAAGCCTTTGAGAATATCGCGGGTTGCCAGGCGAAGGATTACTGGCCGACCGTGGGGACAAGTGGTGGGTGAGGACGTTTTCAGCAGCCGGTCGATTAGCCAGCGCATCTTTTCGGGCGAAAGCGGCATGTTGACCTTGATTGCTGCATGACAGGCGAGGGACGCGGCGATGTCATCACGCAACGTCTCGCGCGCTGTTCCCTTTTTCTCAGCATCTACCGTATCGAGAAGTTCCGCAAGCATGTTGCGAGCCTCCCCCGCGGGTAGGTCTGCCGGCGTAGCCTTTATCGCCACCGTCCGACCTGACAAACGCATCAGTTCAAACCCGTAGCTTTCAAGTTCTATTGCCACTACATCGAACACGGACACTTGCGCCGGCGTAAGATCGAAAGTCTCGGGAATCAGCAGCCGCTGCGAATCACCAAGGCGTGCTGATTCAAGCGCGCGATACTTGTCGAACAAAATACGTTCGTGAGCCACATGCTGATCGATCAACAACAGTCCTTCATCGTCAGTGGCAATAATAAAACTTTCCTCAAGCTGGCCCATCGGTCGAATGTTGCTGGAAAGCGCCTCTACCGCAATCTCCCGCGCAAACTTGTCCGCCGAGTTCAGCGGTGGGAGTGAGTGAGTGACCCCATCCTTTACGTTCGGGCTGCTACCTCGAGCGAATGACCCACTCGCTACCGCAGGTGGCACTGACCTCGTATCATCCACCGTCGAGTAATCATCCCCAGCGGCTCGGACGCCCCCGACTGTTACATCAGACATACCCGCGCTTCCAATGTCCGGTTGACCTTGGACATTGGACATTGGACTTTGGACGTCAGTTCGGTCGGCAATCGACTCGCGCATGATCGCGTCAAGGTCTTTAGCGGTGTCGGACTTTACAGTCGCCGCGTATTCCAGGTCCTCCACCAGACTGTCTTCATCTTCTATTGTCAGTGAAGAAAACTCGATTCGAGACTGGGCCACCGGTTCCAGCACAACGTTTGCGCGATTGATTGCGTTGTGATCTCGCGGAGCGATAGTGCCCGCCGCTGCCTCACTCGCAGTCGCAGACATGGCGGCTGCTGTATTCCGGCTTTCGGCATGTTCATCGTGAGGCGCTACGGTCTCTTTCGTTTCTGTCCTTACATAGCCGCCGCTTGCGAGCGCGCTTCGAACTGCCTCACGCACCGCGTCGGCAACAGCTGCCGCGCGGCGAAATCTGACTTCGGTCTTAGCGGGGTGAACGTTTACATCAACTTCCTGAAGCGGTATTTCAATAAACAGAAGAGCGGCCGGATACACTCCATGCGGTAGAATTGCGCGATACCCTTCAGAAAGCGCACGGCCTATTAACGGATCGCGAACAAAACGCCCGTTCACGAACAGGTATTGCGCGTCGCGAGACGTGCGACGATCGCGGGGAGCGGACACGAAACCCGTGATTCGTGCAATCTTTTCGTGTCCCCCATTCACTTCCAGCAGGTTGTCGAGAAACTCGGCGCCAAAAACCTGATAGGCTCGTTCGCGCAAATCTTTAGCGGGAGTTACCCGTAGTATTTCGCGGCCATTGTTCGTCAAGGTGAAAGCGATTTCAGGATGCGCGAGCGCGTAGTGGGTTACAAGATTAGTCAAATGAAAACTTTCAGTCGCTTCTGAACGCAGAAATTTGCGGCGAGCCGGAACGTTGAAGAACAAATCTCGAACAATAATTGTGGTACCGCGTGGATGCGCTGCGTCTTTTACGTCACGCATCTTTCCTCCCTCGATTGAGACGCGCGTGGCTGCCGTACCTTCTTCGGTTTTCGTTGTCAGCTCCACGCGCGCAACAGAGGCAATTGAGGCCAGCGCCTCGCCTCTAAATCCGAGAGTGGCTATTGAACTCAGATCTTCGGATTTACTGATTTTGGAAGTGGCGTGACGTTCGAAAGCAAGAAGCGCATCGTCGCGCACCATCCCGCAGCCATCGTCCCCGACCTTTAACAGACGGCGGCCACCGGCTTCGACATCGACCGTTATGCGGGTGGTGCCCGCATCAATCGCATTTTCGACCAGCTCTTTGGCTACCGAAGCCGGGCGCTCCACCACCTCGCCTGCGGCGATCTGGTTGGCGACGTGATCTGGAAGCAGACGGATTTTGGACATAGCGAAGCAGATGCTAGACGTCAGATGCTAGATGCTGGGTGTTAGATGAATTGCTTACTGAACGCATCAGCCCATTGAGGATTCTCCCTACTTCGTCTAGTTGAGATTGTAATTCCAAGTGCGTACCGGCGTTTAAGAACCCGAGTCGAGTTGATGACTCAAGATGTGTATCAAGTTCCCAAAGGGAGCCTCTCGAGTTAGCGAGAAAATACAGAAACTCTTTGGGTAGCCTTCGACCCTGGCCTTCGGCGATGTTAGCTGGGATCGAAGTTGCGGCGCGGCGAATCTGGCTTGTAAGTCCGTAGGTTTCAGCCTTCGGGAAAGTTTCGGTGGCTCGATAGACAGTGACTACCAAATCCATCGCTTTCTGCCACACTATCAAATCTCGATGGCTTCTTATGGGCGCCTTAGCTTGTCCATCAGTACTTAGCATCTGACATCTAGCATCTAGCATCTGACTCTGACATCTCTCACAGGTAAACGATCTGATGATCACTCGATCCTATATTGATTGCGTTATAAATCCAGTCGATCACGTAGCGGCCATGCCGCGCGAGCAAAGACATAACATTGATATGACGTTCCTGGAGATCCTTTTGAGGGTAAAGTTGTTCAAAAGCGCGAACCAATTGCCTGTGCGCGGCTTCATCCCTCGACATCTGAGAACGATGAAAACGTGTGCGCAACCCCTCCAGCTGGTAATTGATTTTCCGCCGTCCGGTTTCCAGCGCATCCGCCAAGGTAGGATCGATGCTACGCAATTGCTCGCGCAAATTATCCAACTGGTCGTTCACGGTGGCCTCAGTTTTGGCGAATGTTTTAGCAGTGTTGGCCCCCAGATGTTCTTCAACCACGCGTGCCAGAACATTTTCCATACCGACAAACAGGTCCGCCACCCCCAGGCCATAGCGCTCGAGCACTCGACCAGTGTGACGTTCGACCATGGTCAAACTCGCGCGCGGCAGAATTGGAGTGACAGGACGTTCCAGAATCCGGTAAACCTCAGCCGTTTGCGCGAAGTAGGCAATCTCTGCCGCGCCACCACAATATGCAATAGTAGGTAAAAGATAATCCTGGACCACCGCGCGCAACGTCACATTGGGACTAAAATTCTCCGGCTGAGTTAGAGCCAGGTGCGCTAGTTCCTCCGCACTGTAAGACTTGTCCGCATGCTTGGTGCTGTATTCCCCGTCATCAGAGCGAGTCAACGCGTGTCGCGCGCCGCCCGCGTCATGTATGAACAAAGGAAAGGAGTTCTCAGAAGCCGTAACTTGCGCGTGATAGCCCGCCTCCTCCAGTTTTCGACTACGCACTTCGATGGCAGTCGCAATCTCATGCGCGCGCGCCGCCGCATTCGCGTACAGAGGCGCCGCGAGGGTCTTCAATCTCAAATCCAGCGGGTCAAGGAGTACCAGCCCATGACGGCCGAGCAACGCCGTCATAGTGCGCGCAAAAGCTTCGCCGTAGGAACGTCCCGGCCGGTATGCTTCGCGCACGACGGCCTCTAAATCTGGAGAGAATTCGGACGTCGGAAGCAATTCGAGCAACCGATCAAGAACGTCGTTGATTGAACTATCAATCACCACCCGCCCCACGGGTTCGTTCTCCTTGTGCATACGAGATGATGCTTCCACGTAGGCCAGCCGGCAGTCACGGCCGATGAATTCGGCTTTCGCGACTTCAGGAAAGTCGTGGTCTTCCGTGGCTATCCAGAAGACGGGGACCGCTTTTGTGTTTCGCTGCGAAAGACATCCGGCAAGCTTCACGGCGGAAAGCGCCTTGTAGACCGTATAGAGCGGACCTGAGAACAATCCCGCCTGTTGGCCGGAAACTACCGTGAGGCAATCAGCGTCGCGCAATAATTGAATATTGTTCAGAGTGTCGCTTCCTGCCCCCCACGTCGTGTTCATCTCTTCAAGCGCATCGCACAGAAGAGAGCGATCGGTTTGGTGTGCATTCAAAACCTCCGGCGCGCGCGCCGGAAGCTCGTGGTGGAAACGTACTGCGGAAGGGTAAAACTGCTTGAGGGCCACAGGATCTCGCGAGTAATCGAGAAATAGCCTCGATTGATGAGGAATGCGGTCGAAAGAAATGGTTTCGATTCGCAGGCCGGATTCTTCAGGCGTGCTGTAACAAGCAGTTTCGGCGGTGCTCAATTGATTGATTGCTCCTGACGCATTTTACGCAGGATAGCGGAGTTGCACCAGCGAGGGATGCCAGGGGAGTGGGTCCGTTGAATTTCAACCGCGGATTAACGCGAATGCAGGAGAATCTGAGGAAGTCGGGGCAGAAAGATCCTCGATTGGGACGAGCTTTCTAAATTCGTTGGCTTTGCCTCAAATGTGGGAAACAGGATACCCGTGGGATGTAGGATTAAGAGTCTAGTTCTTAACCTGCGAAGCAGGTGTAAGCATAAAGCCTGGGGCGTCAGCCCCAGGAAGGTGAGGTTTTCAGAAAAGAGCCCGCGCGAGCGGGCGAAAGACTCGCGAAACAAAGGGCTGTCGCCCGTTATCACGGGCTGGGCATCGTGATGCGCAATGTCCTGGGGCTTACGCCCCAGGCTTTACGCTTACACCTGCTTCGCAGGTTAAGACAGCATCCGGTTTTCACGCGACCGCTACGGTCATCGGTATTGAGACTTTTGAGGCAAAGCTAAATTCGTTTCTATTCTTTGTTTTCCAACCTCGTTAACCTAATACTTCTTCCAGAACATTCCCGTGAATCAAGTTGAATGTTTGCTATCTACATCACGCGTCGACGCGCACTTCGTTGGTATATCTTCGCGGTGTTTCATCCCCGCCCGTGGAATGTTCCTGCAACCCCTTCTCTGCCTCTTCTAAACACCGCCGGATTTCGCGGCGCCCACTCTCATCGGGTGGGCGTAGAGGAGTTCGCACCGCGCCTCCGTTATAACCCTTCATCTCGAGTGCCACCTTGAGGCCTCCGATACCAAACCTTGTCGTCACGGCTTCAGCCAAAGGCGACAGGACACCCTGTAAATGGGAAGCTAGTTCAATATCTCCAGCCTTGACCGCCCGAAAGATCTCAAGGCAAAGATCCGGAACGACGCACCCGACAGCAAGTATTCCTCCACGCGCGCCTACTTTTAGCGCCTCGCACAGTACTGTGCCGTTTCCTGACAAGACGGAAAACTCTTCTCGCACACGCTTCGCTGTTTTTTGCAATCGTTCAGTATCGGCGGAACTGTCCTTAATGCCGATAATGTTTGGGTGATCACTCAAGCGTTCTGCCGTCTCCGGCTCAATACGGATTCCCGTAAGAGCCGGCATGCTGTACAGGACGACGGGTACAGGCGACTCATCCGCAACGGCGAGATAGTGATCCACGAGCGTGCTTTGCGTCATGGCTGGCCTGTAGAAGTGAGGTGTGATTACGAGGACCGCGTCTACCATAACAGCCGCGGCTATCCGCTTAATTTCATCTACAGTGCCCCGCGTACTTTGCTGCCCGGCGCCTACGATGAAAATCTTTCCACTGGGTACTTCTTCACGGCCTTTCACGATCACTTCTAACGATTCTTTTTCGTCCAGATGTACACGTTCACCGGTTGAACCGAGCAGAACGTAGCCGCTGATGTCCGTTTCGTTCCACTTCGCCAGATTCGAACCAAGGCCGTGCAGGTCTAAGGCACCGTCAGCATGAAATGGAGTCGTGATAGGCAACAAGACGCCGCACACATCGTGGGATGAAAGTCCTGCGGGCTTTGAGATGTCCGGTGCTGCTTCAGTCAAAACGGGCGCATTATAGCGGGGACCTGACGAGGTGAGCAAAGTCGATCGAACGACTGGAACAGCCCACCTTCCAACCTTAGAGTTGTTTGAAGTAGCGCGGTTTGCCCCAACCTCAGAGCTGTTTGAAGTAGCGAGTACTCCGCCTGGCCTGGACGTTACAGCGGTCACCTCCGTGGCTGCGTCTTCCTACCTGCAACTGGGAAGCTTGAATGATCCGATCCTTGTATGCCAGTTATATGCTCCGGTCTCCTTCAAATATTCCGTGGTGTACCAGAAGGTGCAGTCGTCATTCGGATCAACAGTAAGGGCACTGTAATCGCCGAACCGCGTTAGCGTGTCACACCTTACTCTTCCACTTGAATCCAGCAGCGGGTTGCCCTGGTCGTCCTGCATGGGACACAGACACCGGCCAGTGCCAAGCTTGCAACGCTGCGTGCCGGATCCGTCCTGTAATCGCCTTTCCGCCCCAAGAGTACTTAGCGGATCGCCTGGCCCGCGCGTGGCGTAGCGAATGCCAGGAAACGTCGCTGTGCTCGAGGCGTTGTAACCCGCCGCGATGTTTCCCATTTTGTCCATCGCGATGCTACCCATCCATCGATGTTTCGTGTCGGGCGCGTATGTACTCTGCTGAACCACGGTGGGGTTGGGGCCATTCGGATTTCGAATCTCATACCAACGAACAGCCGTACGCGGATTCGGTGGGCCGGTATCAACGGAATGGTTTATGAGCAGCGATTCGTGATCGCTAAAGCGACGATAGGCCAAACGAAACATGGTGCGCTCGCCGAGAGTGTCGAGCTTCTCGGGACTTTGCGCGCCGGGTTGAGGAACGCAATCCTGGCCGCTGCCATTGCAGGAGAATGTAAAGCGGGCCACCGGGATGATCGCGTTGGGCTGGTGCGCGGCGCCGACGCCAAAAGTAGAATTTGCAGGGGTATTCCAGTCGACGTGAAATTTCCAAAGATTAAGCGAACGCGAATCCCTGCCGAGACCGACAATGTAGTTTGGTGAACCGGGAGGAGGCGCCGCTGGTCCCGTAGCGTCCCCCTGCGCATCCCTCAACATAGACGTCGCCCCATCGAGATCGCTGGGCATCACGCCGAAGACACCTGTACCGAGCTGAACGCATTGCTGCGTAGCAGGCAATCCGCTCAACATTTTCTTTCGATCATAGACACAAACGCGCGTGCCGATGAAACGATCCTGTGCGTTGAACATGTTGAAGGTGACGTAATAGCCATCAGGCCACACACCAACCTTTGGGTAGTCATCAAACGCCGGGTACTTGAATTCATAAAGATGGAAAGTTCCAGTTGCGTCCGAAGTCGTGGAGACCGCAACGCATTGAGAGAAGCCGTTATTGACAGAAAACTGCGACAGCATCCAGCGTTGGGCTATCTTGTCGAACTGCACTATTGGATCGCCATCGTTATTAACCGCACAGTTACCTCCAAGCTGTTTCCATAAACGATTTCCGGGCAGTGGGCCGACTTCAACAGCGCCGGTAGTCTTGTTGAAAACTGCAAACGAGGCATTTACCCATTGGACGTACTGTGTGTTACCGACTGCGCCGCTGGTATCGGGTGGCGTGTTGTGGACGGAGAACGTTCCTTGAGGCCCGCGAAAGTTGTTTCCGAGTCCTTCAATACTTTTGCCCGGCGCCGCAATCTCCCGGCTGGCTCTTGGCCCTCGAGGTTGCGAACGAACGCGCGATGGAGCCACCGTCGACTGAAGCACTGGATCCCTCAATGCCGGCCCTAAACTCACTTCTACATTTGGATTGAGCCGAACTCGTTTTTTCTCACGAACACCACCCAGCGAAACCGGAGCCGGCGGCGCGCCGCGAAGGGGTTCAGTTGAAGTGGCTATGTTTGAGGCCGGAACCACTTCTATCTGTCCCGGATCCTGCGGAGTACTCAGGTTTGCGCGAGATGTACTATCGCTGGAAACTGCTGCCATCATTACCGCAATGGCGCACAGGATTATCAGGGTAGGGTGAAGTTTTAGTTTCGACATTCAAGCCTCCTTCGTTTGAAGAGTGAAGAGATGAGAGAAAGGTGCGAGTTAAGACTGCATAACTCGCCTGCTAATCCAGTCGTTCCTTGCGGCTTTGCCGCAAAATCCTTTGTTGCTGTGGCTTCGGCTCTGCCGCCAGAGACAATCGCGGCTCTGCCGCCAGAGACAATCGCGGCTCTGCCGCCAGAGGCAATCGCGGCTCTGCCGCCAGCTTTGCGGTAAGCCTATGGCTTACTGCAAAGGCTTTTTTTCCACGAGGCTGTGCCTCCGCTTGGGTTTCGACGTGCAAATCGCCAACCGGCGAGGCGGAGCCTCGGACAAGACGCGCTCTCCGGTAAGCCGGAGGCTTACCGCAAAGAAAGCGGCACAGCCGCGAATGTTGTGGACGACTTTTGGTGCAAAGTCGTTCCTTACTCTTTGCGTCGGTCAAACCTGCAGTTTGAACCAATACTCGATTTCGCCCGGCAAATCACTTTTGAATGAGCCTGGCGTTCTTGTCGCCATATTCCTCGCTGACTGAGGGAGCCCGAAGCAACCGCAGGTCAACCTCCAATATGGAAGCGTTATGGAGGTCGCCGCTGTCTCCAGTCGCCTTCAGCCGGTCTATATGCTGTTGAAATCGGGCGACGACTCGTTGATAGACTTCATGGGCATTGAATCCCTCAGCAAAACCGCGATCAATTTCTGAATCACATTCGAAAAACACTTCGGCCAGAATCGGGGGATACGTGAAGTTATCGCTGTAGCCAAAATAGGCGCGACATCCGTTGTCGACAAAATTTAGACCAAGGCCGGCCGCCGTTTCACACGAAAGAAAATGGACGATCTTTCCTTTGCACTCCTC
The DNA here is from genome assembly GCA_046262135.1 of Pyrinomonadaceae bacterium. Classification (GTDB taxonomy): domain Bacteria; phylum Acidobacteriota; class Blastocatellia; order Pyrinomonadales; family Pyrinomonadaceae; genus PSRF01. Next base: position 22,151 of record JBHENH010000001.1, on the reverse strand, counting down.
AATGCGGAAGTGCCCTTTGCTGAAAATGGGATCGAGATTGTCGCCAGTATAGCTGTTGGTAAAACCATGGCCCACACCAGTAAGGTAAACGACATTCGGTTTACGCGCCTGCGGTGCAACTTCGGACCGTCGAGCGCGTTCGCCCTGCCGTCGCACAATAGTAAAGCCCTGTTTCTCGATGTGCGGATAAACGTTTGCTTCCCGATATTCGAACGGCGCCTTCGTGACAGGGTCAAAGTTTGCATCAATGGCGAGCACCACCGCGTTCGCGGAGGTCGTCACTTTTTTCGGCGGCGGTTTCTTTTTGGAAGCCACGAGATCCTTTTCGATTTCCAAGTGATGAACAAAAGATAACTAGCGTTTAATTTTGCGCCTGGGTTTCGATCCGCTTGCGGCTTTTGTCTTTTGCGATTGCTGAATTAGATTGCGAATCATCTGGTGTTCGATTTCGATCAGTAACCGGCCAACCTTAGTTTTGTTTTTGACCTCTGTAATTGCTCGCGGCTTATCGATGATGCCGGCGCCGATCATTGCCAGATCAATTTGTGACTGTAGTTCCAGGCGTTTTATTACTAACTCAGCACGCTGGTCGAGATTGAGATCCGACAATTGCATAGTGGGCTGCGCGGGATCGACCACTTCACGCAGCGTCGCCTGCGTCGAGCCGTCCGAACAAAAACCCGCGGGCATCTCCCATTGCTTCGCCGGGACACGCCCCTTTGCCGCTACGCGCTTCTTTGAAGTTTTCCGGGTCGATACTGTCTTCTGAGGTTTTTGGGCCATATGAGGTTCGAAAGTCCGAGTTTCGGTCCGGTTGTGAGTTTATCAACCCGATTATTTGAAAAGATTCACAGAACTTATAGGCTGCCTTCGAAAAAAGGTAGAGCTCGTGCCACGATTCTTCTAAACATGACGTTCTCTTGTAAATCTTGTGAACCCTGTCAAAAGCTCTCCGGGCGGTACGCGCGCGATCAACCGTCAAGTGCACGCCATGTCTTTGGTCCTACAATGCCGTCTGCCACAAGGCCATGAGCGCGCTGGAAAGCCCGCAGCGCGGCCTCTATCCTTGGACCAAATTTTCCGTCAGCCTTAATCCCAACTTTTGTCTGCATCTGCTTCACCAAGTCGCCTGTTGCGCCACGACGCAGCGTTGGTCTACCAGGAGCACCTCCGGGCGTGGTTGGTGGTTCGACTGCTGGAATCAGTTTCGGCGGCGAGGCCGTGCCGGCAAGGATTGCCGCAACAGAAGAACGAAATGCTTCCATGTCCAGCGAGGGGTCGTCCTTCCGACCTTTAGGCAGCGCATACTCTTTATGGCCGCAGCAAAATGTTGAATCCTTCCCCAGATGTTTCAAGATAGCAGCTACGCCGCGATGGTAAGCGTCAAGCTGCGCCGCCGGCCACGGAGAATCGCTCGGCGTTCCCATGTTCTCCGCCTCGATACCTATGAAGCTGGAGTTCCCTGTCACCACGCCTTTGAATTTTCCCGCTCCAGCGTGAATGGCCCGACCAGCCGCGATCACAAAGTAAGTCCCGTCGCGTCCGAGACCGAGCTGAGACAAGGGCCCCGGAAGGGCCTTAAGACCTGGACTCGCAGCCCGCCCGTTTTTAAGTGTGCCGAGGCTTGGCATATTTCCTTTTGCCGGGCCGGCGCCGCCGGTGTGGTGGCAAATAACTCCGAAAATCTGTCCCACATCGCCACGCCCGCGATTTTCCCAACCGCCAACTAACGAGACTTTTAGACCCGCAGCCTTCAAAACATCCGGTAACCACGTTAACGAGAATGCCATGTCAGGCGACTCCTCCTTCCGTGATAGGCAAGTCTTCATCGGGTGTTTCGTCTACAATATCCACATCGCAGCCATCGATCGTTTCCACGTTTTCTCCGATAGCTGCTCCAGCGGTGATCTCACTTCCGCCTTCGGCGCCCGCTCCATCCACGAAAGTGAAACCTCCGGACAAAAGAGATTTCAACTTATTAGGATTGATCACTTCGACGTCTACCGTTCCCGGCGCGTGCGCGGGCGTGGTCGCTGTCAGCATGGTTGGATCTTTGAAGATTACTGCCGATGCGGCTGAGCCACCGAACGTCACCGCTGACCCATCGAGAAAATCAGTGCCGCTAATTGTGACGGGTGTGCCGCCCGTCGAAGGACCTGAATTTGGACTAACCGCACTAACACCAGGGGCAATACTTGCGATCAGTTTGTCGGCCCTCTTCGCATCTCCCTGTCCCGCCTTGGGAGCAAACAGCGTGAGAAAGACTTCGTTTAACTTATCTGCAGCGACTTTAGAGAACATGCCCACTAAGCCGGCGAGTGCCGCAATGCCGAATGGATTGATGAAACTGGCCGCCGCTTCGCCTCCTTGATTAACACCGGCGGTGATGAACCCTCCGCGAAATACGAAGTAGAAAAGCAGCGCCAGCATCATCCCTATAAACGGTCGAAGGAGGTACCACCACACCCAGCTGCTAATGAGCGTACGATTGCCCAGGTAATCCACCAGGGAAGAACTCGCATGCACGTAACTACCAATTGCTCCGGCCAGCAGCACCAATAGCAGCAGACGCACCTCAAGCGTCGGCTGAAACTTTTGTCCGAACAGCCAGAACGGAGGTGGCCGTTCGCCGCCATAGACGGCGGCCGAGGGCTTGGCGGTGTTGAGTGCGGTTGGCGATCCGGCCGCTTCCGCCACGTTCGCATTTCGCGCGGGTGCCGACGCCGGTGCGTTGGTGTTTGAGGCGGTGGCTAATGCGGTATTGGTGTTGGTTGCGACATTTGAATTAGAAGTGTTGCGCGAGTTCGCATTCGCCAACGTCGGGCTGCCTGGATTGGAAGAATTCTGATTAGGTGGCGTAACGGTTTGGGCTGCCGCTCTGGCTTGCTCGGCCCTAACTTCGGCCTTTGCTTCTGCCTTAGCCTCAGCTTTGACCTCGGCCGTATCACCCGGCCACGGCTGCGGCGGCCAAACGTTGTAAATTGCATACGCCAAAAAGATCGCCAGGAGGACGTGGTACGTAAAGAGCAAGGTCACCTGATACGTCTTAACCTTCTCAGGGGGATCTGGTCTGAAGACATCATCTTCTGCAGAATCGTCAGCTCCTGCCATCTTTTTCTCCTCCCACGTCAATGTCCATGTTTGCGACCCGCGAATCCAGGCTTTCGTCTTCACCACTACTCGATGCTTCGAGCTCCGTGTGCTTGCCAACTCTAGAACGGTTTGAACTTCGCAAAGATTGTGTCGAGATCGAATGTGAAGCCGAAGTTGGCTCTTACTTCCTTCTCTCTTATCAGTTCCGTGCGGTTTGCGAAGGTCAATGAGAAAGGTATTTTTAGTCCGGTATCTTTGAGCGGAATCATCAGCTTCACTTGTCCCGCTGCAATGTCTCCTCTCACATCGGGAAGGATTGTCCCGTCGAAAGCTATTGCATCGCTTGTCAGGCGTTGAAACTTTCCGGTAAAGGACAAAGTGCTTGCCCCGAGGCCCATCACGTCATCTAACTTCTTATCCAGCTGAAGCGAAAAGTCGAAATCCCGGATCCTCTTAAAGTTGGCCCCCGTGGGCCTTCTGTTAAAGAAGGTGAGTGATCCGTTGGCGGTGATATCGAATCCTCCGATAGTTCCCTTCTCAGCAATGAAGCGAAAGTTGGACAGGTCAGGAGCGGTTGGCTCTCGATAGTTTGTGTATTCAAAGGTCACCAGTGTCCCCTTGGCCACCCCGTCCATGATCTTCTTTTTTTCTCTGAGGTAAGGTAAATACGCGCCGACAAAATCGCTGATGGCCTTAATGACTGTTGGATCCTTTTCCAGTTCGGTCGTGGGCAATGCTGAGAGTCGTTGCTCGAGGATGTTTCGTATCTCTTCTGTGGCCGCTATCCGGGTCAGCTGAGTTGCGGAAATGCTGGTGGAATTTAGAGCAGTATTAGTCTGTTCGACCCATCTTTTCAGGTCTTCATTTCTAAAGCTGGCCTCGGCAGTTTCATTCTCAAGCTGCTTCAGCCGATCTGATTGCAGCTTGGTGAAGGCAAGTCCCTGATTCCGAAAAAACTCGTCCCAAAGCGCCTGGTAACGCTGGTGACGCGGATCTCGCTGATTCACAAACTGGTACCGGAAGGACACTGCTGAAAGTTGTTGTTTACTTCCCACGAACGTCGGCGAAGATGTGCCGCGCGTGGTGTCAAAAGAAAAGCCAAGCGAGGTCCTTCTGAACGCATTTATGAGTGGGTCGTTGTCAGTCCGTCTGAAACCGCTGATGTAACCCAGCCCCGAAAGAGCTTCGACAAAACCCACCGGGTTTACGCGAAACGTAAGTGTTGTACCGGTGCTGGACGATACGGCTGCCCCGTTTTCTACTGCCCATGATAAGACCGTTGGTATGCCGCCTTTCACTGCAAGCGATGTGGTACCGGAACTCTTAGCATCTGCTCCAAACTGCTTATCGGCGCGGGATGCCTCAATATCCAGCACGAAGGATTTCACCGCCGCGTCGACTGTAACTTTGCGGGAAACTTGACCAAGCAAAGCCGGCAAGAGGAGTCCCTGGTCGGAAGTGAGGTCAATTCCGCTTGGAGAAACTCCCAGGATTCGTCTCTCCACAATACTGTCGGCAAGACCACACAGCGCGACGTCGGCTGGGGCGTAATTACGCGGCTGCTGAAGGACCAACATGCATTTTGTGTCGACCTGACCACCGATCGCACCATCGTTGTTTGGCACTGATACCGTAGCATTGTTGCCATTACCGGATGCGTCTGCCGTGGAGGGATTCGCCGGCTGGGATGGGTTAGCGGTCGTGGACCGATGAGGAACACTTCCAGCCGACAGGATCGGCGCCGGAGGTTCCCCCACGTGGGAAGTCGTACTTCCCGGGCCAAGCCGGTCCAATTCTTCTTGTAAGGCCTTGATCTGTCGTTGTAGTTCTTCGCGCTTGCGTTGCTTCAATTCGAGGAGTTTCTTCTCATACGTTTCAATTTCCTGATCTAAAGCAGACTTGGCCGGCTCCTGCGACGATGCGGTTGCGGCGATAAAAGAAATGAGGAACACGACGAGCAGGATGTGGATCAATCCCTTTTTCATCGAAAGACTCCTTAATCGTCAGGGAAGGATGAAAGCGTATCTTCTGACGGGTACTAGATCGCCCGCTTGTCTTACCGGGGGAGGATCAGGGAAGTCTCCGCCATCACTTCCGCTAAGTTTTACGTCATACGATCCACCGGTACCTGATTCGTTAATGAAGTGAAAGAAGACCCTAAGAATTCTAAGTGGCTGGTTAACGACAAATCTCAATGTGGCGCCCTGGACTACGTGCGGCTCGTTTTCATCATCGAAGCGGTACGTGATCCTCGGATCGCTATTGTGCGCACTAAAGGTCAGGCTGGCGGTTTCACCGTTTTGACATTTATAGACTCTACTTGCGGTGCTGACTTTCTCCATGATCAGGCTGGTCTCCTTTTAGGAACATCAATTTTGTCAAAAGTCGTCGACTAACTCGGGTTCGGCTCAGGCGCGCACCGACGGAGACTTTTTGGGCAACGCAAGTAACATCAATTTTGGGTTCGTTCGCAGGAATCTCATTCGAATAGGAGATCGTTTACGGACTCGCAACTCCAGACAACGATTGCGGCTCACTGGTAGCGCCTTAATTTGGCAAAGCAAACTGTTGGTTTGCGATGATCGAATGGCATTCAACGGCCCCGCAAACTAACTGTTTGCGCTAGGACAACCGAAAACAGGCCACTACGGCTCACTTTGAATGTGGCTTAAAAAGAACGAGGAAAAGGCGAACGAAAAGGTGCTGGCGATAATTGTCCATCGCAACGAACGAGGAGTGAGGCGACGGAAGTCATATGAATTTTGCGCGGCGCGGTGAAGCGCGACACTTAAACGAAGCCTGTGAGAACGCGCGCACGATATTCCAAGCACCCGGAGTTGTCAAGAGTTTTTACAAGATTCCTTGCATCATATTGAGCTTGGGCCTGGGTGGGCCACCAGGGCCATCGAATGACGTGGCCATACTAATTGTTCACGAACGAAGCAGCCGTTTCCCCTTCTCTGTTCGTGTGTTTCAGCTATCTCGCCTCGACCGTCTGCAACCCGCGCAGCCGCTCGTAAGAAAATTGTGTGCCCTTGACCGCTGGCTGCATACGCCTTGATGATGTTCACGATTCATTTAAAAAAATAGGAGTCTGGGGCGTTGTCTAATTATCGTTTTATTCAACTCGACGTGTTTACTCGGGAACCCTTTGCAGGGAATCCGCTCGCAGTGTTTCCGGAAGCTGAAGGCTTAACCAATGATCAGATGATGAAGATTGCACGGGAGATGAATCTCTCCGAGACCGTTTTCGTCCTACCTCCTCGTGATGAAAAGACCTTGAGATATCTCCGTATCTTCACACCCGCCCGTGAAATCCCTTTTGCCGGCCACCCAATTGTCGGTACATGGAACTTGTTGGCGCGCGAAGGCATTGTGCCGATGCCGGAAGGTGGAAACGGCTGGTCCAACATACATCATGAAGTCGGCATCGGCGTATTGCCCCTTGCTATCGAATTTGAGAACAGCACGCCTCTCCAGGTCGTTATGACGCAGGGAAAGTTTGAGGTGAAAGGTGAGATTGAGGATTGGCAGGAGCAGGCAGAAATCGCGCGGGCACTGGGCCTGGCAAGAGAAGATCTCGATGAGAACCTGCCTATCCAGGTAATCTCCACGGGCTTGCCGTTTCTTGCTGTACCGATAAGATCGCTTGCTGACTTGCGCAAGTGTCGAGTTAATGCATCGTTGCTCGCGGAGATTTATGAACGTGCGAGGTCTACCGCCTGTTATCCATTTACTCGTGAAACAATTGAGATTGGAGAAGCACGCGCTCATGCGCGCTTGTTTGCACCCGCAGATAACATTCCGGAAGATCCGGCAACGGGAAGTGCAGCAGGCGCTTTGGGGGCCTATCTGGTCCATCACGGAGCTTCTGGAGCGAATCCCGTGGATGGCCGGTTTCAATTCGTCATCGAACAAGGCGACTTCATGAAACGTCCGAGCCGCATCAATCTTGACGTAAAAGGTAAAGCGGGAGAGATCGAAGAGGTACGTGTAGGTGGACCGTCAGTTGTTGTGGCACATGGCGAAGTGACGTTCTAAAAACCGTCCAACGTCCAAAGTCCAAAGTTCAATGTCTGAGACTCCGCGAGTTTATTACAAGCCTCTCGCTTGTATGGTGCCAACGACCTGAAGAGAACCTATAAACTGTTGTGACCTTGCATTTTGCACTTTGAACTTTGAACTTCGGACTTTGGCCGTTGGACTAATCTGATTCGATGAGTGAGCCACTCGATCTAATAATAATCGGCGCGGGACCTGCCGGACTTTCGGCCGCGTACGCGGCTGCGGAAGAAGGCTTGAGTTATTTGGTCATCGAAAAGGGGACCATCGCAAATACAATTCGCCAATACCCGGTCGGTCGTACACTGTTTTCCACGCCAAACGAATTGGAAATGTTTGAAGGGGCCCTAAAGCCCTGTCGCGAAAAACCTACGCGCGAAGAACTACTGTCTCACTACATTCATTTCGTACTCGATAATGATCTAAAGTTTAACGACGCCGAAGAGGTCGTGGATGTCGAGAAGCTCACGGGAGGCTTTTTGATCCGAACCACCAAAGCCGAGTACCGGGCCGCGCGGATTTTATTTGCGATTGGCGCAATGGAGCATCCGCGCCGGCTCAACATTCCCGGTGAGGAACTTCCTAAAGTTCATCACATCTTTGTCGAGCCATACGCATATATTCGCAAAGACGCACTTGTGGTGGGAGGAGGTAACAGTGCTGCCGAAGCAGCGTTATTCCTTTCTGAGGAAGGGGCACGCACGACTCTCGCCATCTGGCGCGAAGATTGGGAAAACCGGGATCCGAAAGCGGGCGCGATGAAACACTGGGTAAGGACTCCGCTCGATCGCGAAGTCGCGGCTGGCCGTCTGCGTGTAGTGTTATATAAAGAAGTCAATTCAATAACCGAGCGAGATGTGACTTTGACGACAGAGGACGGCCAGGTTTTGACTCTTCCGAATCACGTTGTGTTTGTTCTTATTGGCAGCGATGCCGATCTCACGTTGTTGAAGAAAGTCGGAGTTAAGGTCGAGCCAGGAAAGTTAGCTGAGATGCCGGTCTATGATCCGGAGACTTTCGAAACAAGTGTTCCCGGAGTCTATGTCGCCGGTCACTTTACTCACGCTCGCCATATCAAGGAGGCGATAGCCGTGCCACGACGGATCCTACCGCTAATCGCCCAAAGCTTACGCCAGAAAATGACTTCGCGATGAGCTTGACGTCTCATGAATCTATTAGATTCTGGGCCGATTCTTGTATTAAGGACAAGCCTTCAAGCTTTGAAGCGCCCGATCAAAGTGGATGGCTAGGTTTTGGGGTGGCTCAAGAAGGCGTACGAACTCGGCGGCTAGCACGTTCAGTGGGCAACAGAAACAAAGTTGTGATTATTGGCGCCGGAGCCGCCGGCCTCGCCGCCGCGCGTGATCTGGCGGTAACCGGGTGTCAGGTCACGATCATCGAGGCCCGCGATCGCGTGGGAGGTCGAATACACACGCAGCGCCGGCACTCCTCGATTGTTCCCATCGAGTTAGGCGCCGAGTTTGTCCACGGTAAACACCCTAAGCTACTGGAAATCATTGAGGCCGCGTCCTCGCCGTTGTGCGATGTTACTGAACGGCATTGGTACTTCGAAAACGGCGTGCTCAGTAAGTCCCATGATTTCTGGAACAAGCTAACAGCGTTGATGGACATTATGAATCCAGACCAGCCTGACAGATCATTTAGCGATTTTCTGGATTCGCTGACGGACGATGAGGGAACCCGGAGAGCCAAAGCCGTCGCAACGCGATACGTCGAGGGGTTTCATGCTGCGTATATAGACCGTCTGGGCGTGCACGGTTTGATCAAAGCAAACGAAGCCGAGAATCAGATAAACGGGAATAAGCCGTTTAGAGTATTGGGCGGCTATGATGCTGTAACACAGACACTGCGTGCGCAGGCGGAAGAAAGTGGAGCTGCTGTTCGTCTAAATACCATCGTCGAAGAGCTTCATTGGTCCGCAGGTTCAGTCAAAGCCGTTTGCCTGTGTGGTGGACGCGCCGAACAGATTGAGGGTTCCGTCGCCGTGATTACGTTGCCGGTGGGCGTCTTACAAGCGCAGGTCGAAGAGCAAGGCGTCGTGAAGTTTGTTCCCCGATTTCCTGAAGACAAACTGGCTGCAATACGCGGGGTTCAAATGGGCCATGCGGTCCGAATCACGCTGCGATTTCGCGAACGGTTTTGGGAAGAGCTTGATGTGCAAGGCGACAATGCGGGTGAAGATTTATCGCAACTCGGATTTATACACTACCCCGAGGCGCCGATTCAGACATGGTGGACGCTACTTCCGATTCGCGCTGCACTGATGGTTGGATGGGTGGGTGGGCCACACGCCGACAAGTTTGTCGCCAGCGGCAAAGATTATGCATTGCAACAGGCGCTGACCTCGTTAGAACAGATTCTTGGTGTCTCCGAGAGACGACTGCGCGGGCTCATGCTGGATTACTATATGCATGATTGGACCGCCGATCCGTTCAGCCGCGGGGCTTATGCCTATCTACCGGTCGGCGGACTTGAAGCCCAGCGTAATCTTGCGCTTCCTTTGGAAAGCACATTGTTCTTCGCCGGCGAAGCCACAAGCGAGGGACATATAGGTACTGTGCACGGCGCTATCGAAAGCGGGCAACGCGCTGCCAGGGAAGTTCTTGCACGCTTTTGAAGGAGCTCGTGTTAAGCCGTTAGACTAATCAGCGGCGCCTCCATAGCTAACACGGCCCCACGTAAATCTTTCCACGTGGGGTCGTAGTGTTTTGTTATATCTTTGAGAAAGGTGTCAGCGCAAATAGGCTGCCAAACTTGAGTTCAACATCATTCGCTATCTGCCGTCTGCCGCCTGCTCTCTGCTGTTTGTTTTTCCCATCGATTGCACAGGCACACTATACTTTCGGCACGGAGGGATTATGCAATACAGAACTTTCGGCCGTATGGGCTGGCAGGTCAGCGAAATCGGTTATGGGATGTGGGGAATGGCCGGGTGGTCCAATTCCGATGATCACGAGTCTCTCGAATCGTTGCAGGTGGCAGTAAATTATGGCTGCAACTTTTTCGACACCGCGTACGCGTATGGGAAGGGACATAGCGAAAAACTGTTGGGTCAAACCGTCCGGGCCAATCAAGACAAGCGGCTTTATACGGCAACGAAGGTCCCGCCAATGAACAGGCAGTGGCCGGCACGACCGGAGTTTAGTCTCATGCAATCATATCCGCCCGATCATGTTGAAGAGCATGTTCACCGTAGTTTACAGAACGCTGGTCTTCAGAGTTTTGACTTGATCCAGTTTCACACCTGGGAAGACAGTTGGCTGCGAGACGATCGTTGGCTATATAAACTGGATGACCTTCGCAGCCAGGGCCTTATCAAGGCCATCGGCATAAGCCTCAACCGGTGGGAGCCATGGAACGGAGTACTCGCAGTCAGAACAGGGCAGATTGATTCGGTGCAGGTTATCTATAACATCCTCGATCAGAATCCGGAGGACGATTTATTTCCGGCATGCGAGGAGATGAAGGTCGGGGTGATTGCGAGGGTGCCGTTTGACGAAGGGACGCTGACCGGGACTCTCACAAAAGACAGCAAATGGCCCGAGGGTGATTGGCGCAATACCTACTTCGTACGTGAGAATCTTATTGCCAGCGTGGAACGTGCGGACGCACTCAAAGAACTGCTGCGGAAGTGGAATCAAGAGCACGCAACAAACATGACAATGCCCGAGTTGGCCTTGCGCTTTATCCTGACTAACCCGATCGTCAACACAATTATTCCCGGCATGCGCAAGCTGCGTCACGTTGAATCAAATATCGCTGTAAGTGATGCCGGACCGTTGCCCGCCGACCTATACAAAGAACTCAAGCAGCATCGCTGGGTGCGAAAGCCGACTTCGTGGTCGCAATGACGTCCAATGTCCAATGTCCGATGTCCAATGTCCAACGTCGGTCGCGGCTATTGTCCTGACTTTCGACTGCTGCTTCTGACTCTGACCTCTGACATCTGACTTCTGTCTTTTTCATCCTAGAATACTCGCAATCAGCGAAACAAAAAGGAAAGCCAGCAGCCCTGCAATTGCACTCAAAACTAGAGTCAACAGAAATTCCATTCCTTCCGCTGAATACTTCGGCGTTATCATAGGGAGAGCCTCCATAGCGAATATGATTGACTTGCCAACCACAAGTCTCTTTGATTGCCGGAGGTTGCCGCGTGGACTACAATTGCGACCGACTTTCCGGCAAATTCGTAAGCGTGGTTCCTAATTGGGTGTGAGCCTAGCGCAGCGCTGGGCAGGAAGTCCTTCGGAAAGCTCTCAAGAATTCCTCAATGATAGTTCTCAAAGCCTCTTATGGATCAGCAAACGAGCGATTTTTATGAGTTTGGCCACTTCAGGCTGAAGTCTGGCGAGCGCCTGCTTCTGCGCGGAGAAGAGCTCGTTCCACTTACACCGAAGGCTTTCGACATACTGCTGATTCTGCTGGAAAATGACGGCCGAATTGTCGCTAAAGACGATTTGATGAAAAAGGTGTGGCCAAACACCTTCGTCGAAGAAGGCAACCTCACACAAAACGTTTCTCTTTTGAGAAAAGCACTCGGTGAAAGCGCTAACGGTCCACAGTTTATTGAAACAGTACCGAGGCGCGGCTATCGTTTTGTGGCCCCCGTAAACAAGACAGTCGCGAACGGCGACCAGAGTTCCATTAAACGTCCCGCAGACCATTACTCAGCGAATAGTGTTGGGCTTCCAAATTATTCCACGCCTGGCCAGACAGCCTCCGCGCCGCTAACTACCTCTCGCGTAAACGGACATTCGACATTGGACATTGCACGTTGGAATTTCCTACCGAGGCGGCTGCCGGCAATAGCCCTTACCAGCGCAGCCGTGCTGGCCATGATCGTCGCGTTTGCTTATTGGGGCGGGCGGGACAAGGCTGGTGCAACTCCGACGGCCATTCAGTCAATAGCCGTACTTCCCTTTGTCAACGAGAGTTCCGATGGTGAAGCTGATTATCTTGACGATGAGATTGCTGAGAGCCTCGTCAACAGTCTAACGAAGCTACCCAAACTGCGCGTTGTTCCACGCAGTGTAATGGTCAACTACAAGGGACGGAACGTTGACCCCCGTCAGGTGGGCCAGGAACTAAATGTGCGCGCTGTCGTCACCGGCCGCGTCCATCGCCGCGGGGACACCATTAGCATTCAGGCAGACCTTATTGATCTGGACAACGTGTCTCAAATTTGGGGTCAACATTACGATCGCCGGCTCGCCGACATGCTTCTCGTTCAAGAAGAAATCTCACGCGACATTTTTGAAAACCTGCGCTTGAAATTGAACCTCGAAGAGCAAAAGCAGTTGGAGGCCTACCGGCTTTATTTGAAGGGTCGCAACTTCTGGAATAAGCGCACCGCCGAGGGACTTCTGCAAGGTATTGATTATTTTCAACAGGCAATCAATGCGGATCCAAAGTACGCAGCGGCGTATGCAGGCCTGGCTGACTGCTACAACATGCAGGTGATCTACGGAGTACATAATCCCAAAGATGGTTTCCCGAAGGCGAAGGAAGCTGCCATAAAAGCGCTGGAAATCGATGAAACGCTGGCTGAAGCGCACACCTCGCTCGCATTTATCAAGTTTCGTTGGGATCGCGATCGAGTGGAAGCTGAGCGCGAGTTTCTCCTGGCCATTAAGCACAAGCCGACATATGCGCCGGCGCATCAGTGGTATAGCTCATACCTCGTCGCTCTTGAACGTTTTGATGAAGCAATTGCGGAAGCCAAACGGACTCAGGAGTTGGAACCGCTATCGTTTGTTGCCAGTTCACATCTGGGCTGGATCTTATATTTGTCCGGACGCAACGATGAAGCAATCGCAGAGTGCACCAAAATTCTCAGTCTCGACCCTAACTCCTTTCCGGCACGACGCTATCTTGGCCTCGCGTACGAAGCAAAGGGAATGTATAACCAGGCCATCACCGAATTTCAGAGAGGAGTGAAACTTTCCGGCAGCCCGCTTATGCTGGCCCTGCTGGGACACGCCTACGCCGCATCAGGTAAGACTGCTGAAGCTAGATCCGTGTTGGCTGAGTTGCACGACTTGGAGACACGACGCTACGTCTCGCCCTACACGGTTGCCGCAATTCACACGGGTCTGGGTGAAAAGGACCAGGCTTTCAAGTGGCTGGAAACTGCGTATGAGGAGCGCGACGTCTGGTTGATGAACCTGAAGGTCGATCCGATATTCGCCAAGCTCCGTTCCGATCGACGCTTCCAGGATCTTCTCACCCGCGCGGGTCTCAGACCCTAGTCACGCGGTAGACCGCAGGCGCAGTAGGCAGGCTCAGGACGCAGACGGCTAGCGGATGTGAGGCGACAGCCGCAAAGGCAAAGCTCAAGTTGGAGCAGCTTGAGGTAAGGAGGGGCTTGCCTCCACTCTTCGCGTGCTGCAATCCGGCAACTGTGCAGTCGTCAGGAGCCCTCGCCAGGGCACGCTTCACAATTCACGTAGGACTTATGATGTCGTAAATCGCTCGATCCGGCAAAAAAGAAGATGCCGCGACTCTCATCGCGGCATCCGTTTTATTCAACTCGACTCTGCCTTATACCTTCTGAATTCTGACCTCTGACCTCTGCTCTCTACGGTCGGCCAAAGATCTGCTCAAGAATTGTGCCTGCGGTATTGCTTCTCCTGTAATTCCCATTGGAATAGCGCCGGTATCCTTCGTCGTAACCGCGAACGAAACCATCGCGATATGCCTGTGTAGACGCATTCCTGTAGTAGCGCGATCGCTGTGGATCGTAGCTCTGGCCTTTTTGTCCGTCGCTGGCGCCAGTGTTTAGACCCTGTTGATAACCGTCATTAATTTCCTGGTTGTTGTAGCCCCCGTTTCCGTAACCGCCATTTCCGTAGTAAGGATCATTATTGTACCCGCCATTTCCGTAGGCGCCCGAGTACTGTCTGTATCCTTGATCGTAACCGCGAACAAACCCGTCACGATATGCCTGCGTCGACGCATTTTGATAGTAGCGAGATCGCTGAGGACTGTAGCTTTGTCCGCGTTGACCATCGCTGGCGCCAGTGTTTAGTCCCTGCTGGTAACCCGCATTCATTTCTTGATTGTTGTAGCCGCCGTTTCCGTAGTAGCCATCATTTCGATAGCCACCATTCCCGTAGGTGCCGTATCCACCAGAGTACTGTCTGTATCCCTGCTCATAGCCTCGCACAAAACCCTCACGAAAAGCTTGAGAGGATGCGTTCCGATAATACTTCGAACGCTCTGGGCTATAGCTCTGGCGCCGCTCAGCGTCGCTTGCTCCAGTGCTCAAACCATACTGGTAACCTTGTTGCATTTGCTGATTGTTGTAGCCGCCGTTGCGTCTGCTATTCCGCCATTGCGCGTCGGCCGTCGTGCTCGTCGTAGCGATTACGCCGAAAACAAACGCGAGCGCCATGAGAGTGCTGCCAAGTGTCTTTTTCATTCTTCTTCCCCCGTATTAATTCGTCCCACCGCCTGGCTGTTTCTAGCCGCTTATTCTCTTCTAGCAGGATTCACGGCTAAATTTGCAACCTGTATGCCACTTATTTCTCGTGAAAAACTGGGGTTTTTGTTTATAAACGCAGCCATTCCGGGTTTTAGAAGTACCCATTTCGTGCACGAGATGTCTGAGATCCGTGCCGGCGGAAGCAGAATAGTCGGCAGAAGGCGGAAGGCAGAAGGCAGAGGGCAGTAAGCAGTGGGCCTAACCTAGCGGTTTAGCATTTTTTTCACAATGCTATGCCGCGTACTTGTACTTATGATTAATCATTTACGATTTACGACGGCCGATTGCTCATTCTTACCATTTACGATTTACTATTTCACGATTCCAAAATCCTTCCGGTTAATTGAAAACGTGCTTTCGAACGTTATTGCGTCCGCAGTGACGCCGATCTTTGCCGAAAATGTTATGGACTTCGTTACTCCCGTGCAATTGCAGGTTGCCGGTAACGGTATATGGTGAGCCTTGATCACCGCCCGCCTTTATTTCTGTCGATATGAAGGTAGCCGTGGGGTATTTCGCAACGTCAAAGAAGTCAGGAGTCTTCAGATGTTTGGTTAGATCGGGAGTGTCGGTTGTTACCGAAGCGGTCTCGATGTCGATAGCCACGCGACTTGTTTCAATTTTGCCCGCGTAATCGATAGTTCCGAAAAACTTTTCACAACCTCCGCGATGGCTGCGGGTCACCTTCGACGCCTGGAATTCAATCTTCGAGTTCTCGGGTGTTATTCGATACTTCTCGCCCTGGCTATTGGTAATGCGGCGGGAGCCGCCTCGCTGGTAACTGCCTTCGGTTTATCTGTAGCCGGGTTCCCACAGGAACAAGCAAATAGCAAGGCCATAAGAATCAGAGATGAGCGACGCATAGGTTCCTCCAGCGCGAGCGTGGTTTATGGACGGGTGTAGCAAAGAATATCGCGAAGCTTTGAATCCGAAAGGTTGCCGCAGTTCGCAGCCGGCCAAAGCCGCTAACGTCAGCGCGATGCGACGAAAAGCGAAGCTAGCGATCGCTGCCCGCTCGCCGATTTTGGCAGGAGGGCTATAATGTAACTACGGAACTGTGAACAGAGTGGAGCGGGTCATGCCCGCGTGCCTGACATCGAGCTGAGCGATTTTTTCAACGGGAAAGGCTTTCGACGTGCATCAAAGAATAACTTGCCGTCAAAACAATTTGTGAGGAATTCTCAGGCAACGTTTTCAGGGAGGCAATTATGAGTTGGAATCAACCATCGTGGAATCAATCTTCGTCGACCGGGCCGTCGTTCGTTCCTGCCGATGTAAGCGATGAGCGAGTAAGTGCGTTTCTCAGTAAGGTCTATGGCTGGATGTTTGTCGGACTTTTGACTACCGCCGTGACCGCCTTTGGAATCGCGTCATCGCCGGCCCTAATCGAAGCTGTATTTTCTAATCGGATGGTGTTCTGGGTATTACTAATCGCTCAGCTCGGGCTCGTCTTTTACCTTTCAGCACGTGTCGAACATATGGCCCCGACCACTGCGGCCGGACTTTTCCTCTTGTATTCCGCTCTAACGGGAGTGACGTCGTCCGTAATTCTTCTGATCTATACAGGCGCATCGATAACTTCGACCTTCATCATTACGGCCGGAATGTTTGGAGCTACGGCGTTCTTTGGCACTGTTACTAAGAGAAGTCTTGCCGGGCTGGGACAATTCTTCTTTATGGGATTGATCGGACTTATCCTCGCCTCGATCGTTGGCATCTTCTGGCGCAGCGCAGCGCTACAATTCGTGATCTCGGTTGTTGGCGTTCTGGTATTTACAGGACTCACGGCGTGGGATGCGCAACGTCTAAAACAGATGGCTGTATCGCTGCCGGATGGTCGAGTTGGCGCGTTTGCGGTCGTGGGTGCGCTATCGCTCTACCTGGATTTTATTAATTTGTTCTTCTTTCTGCTGCGATTTACTGGGAGCCGAAGGGACTAGAACGGGGCGGTAGCACCAGGAGGCAGGAGTCGGTATTAAAAAATTCTACTAGAAGCCACGGGAGGGCAGCGCACCTTCCTCACCTCAACGCCTCTTACACTGAACACTGGTCCGTCGCTGGAAGGTCTTATAGTGTGAACTTGATAATTGCTTACTGCTTACTGTTAACTGCTCACTGCTCACCGTCATAACCTTCAATCATCAAGCAGCAAAGCCGCACTTGGCATCGCTCGTGAGCCTATTCAGTATCGAGACCATTGAACGCGTGGACGAGTCTCTTGTCATCGCTGAATTCCGAGTACCCGAGCGTTGATACAGTTCATACCATTCGCACCGCGGTATGCGGAGAAAAGCGTCCACCACGTGGGGATCAAACTGGTGGCCGCCACCCCGAATCAGTTCAGCGACCGCTGACTCGTAGGTTTTGCCGGCACGATAGACGCGGTCGCTAATCATCGCGTCAAAGGCATCCGCGACCGCGAAGATCCGAGCGTTGAGATCAATCTCTTCACCAGCGAGCCCTCGGGGATAACCCGATCCGTCCCACTTCTCATGATGTTGGCCCACCACTCTCGATGCACCTTCCAGAAACTCTATTCCTCCCAACATCTGTTGTCCGTACAAAGGATGGTTGCGCATAAGGGCCCATTCTTCATCCGTCAATTCGCCGGGTTTTCGCAGGATTGAATCCGGAACCCGAATCTTTCCTATGTCGTGAAGCAAAGCTCCAAGTGCCAGTGATTTCGACTTCCACTGATCGAGACATAGCTGGCGCGCCAACCGTAAACTGAATTCGACGACACGCTGCGAATGATCATAGGTTTCAACATCGCGCTCCTCAAGCGCAGTGACGAGCGTCTTCAGTATCTGCTGTGGATCCCGGACCCGCACGGGGAGAACACGACTGCTGGCTGATTCCTTCATGAGTTTATTCAAAATCATTCGCTTCTGCTCCTGCGTCACGGAGTAGCCCACCTTAGCTTCTCCGATTTTCAATCCAAGATCTTCGGGAGGCCGTTTTGCAGTATCTCCCGCTACCCGTACAACAGTGGCAGTAAGCGCGGAATTCCGTGGCTCCACGGTAATGCAACCTGAACGCGAGATGGCGCAATATTAAGGTTTTCCAATTGCAACAATCGTCGGTCTTGGCAGCTATGAAGTACCCCTTTCGGCTAACGAAGGATGGCAGAATTGGGTATAGCGGGTATTGACGCCAGGGAGTGCGTAGGCGGGACGGTTGTCACGGCGCCGCAGATCCAGACGCCCTCTCCTGACGAACCGAATTATCGAATGGCGGGACTATGGATTAGCAATAACTTTCCGGTGGTCTTTCTGGCTTCAAGGTCGCGGTGGGCCTGTTGCGCTTCTGCTAGTGGATACGTTTTGGATATCCTGAGTTTCAAATCTCCTCGAATAATCATTTGCAACACGGCGCTTGCTCGTTGGTTTAATTCCTCACGTGTGGCAATGTAATGGCCCAGGCTTGGACGCGTTACAAACAGCGAGCCTTTTTGCGTAAGTTTCAGAAGATCAAATGGAGGGACGGGGCCACTCGCAGCACCGAAGAGCACCAGGTAACCCCGCGGACGAAGTATGTTCAGATCTTTATCGAAAGTGGTTTTTCCTACTCCGTCATAGACGACGTCAATGCCGTTGTCCCGGTTGAGGCGGCGGGCCTCACTTTCAAAATCCTGTTTCGTGTATAGGATAACTTCGTCGGCGCCCGCGCCACGCGCAAGTTTGGCCTTCTCTTCAGTACCGACGGTGGCGAATACGCGCGCCCCGAGCAGTTTGCACATCTGGGTTAACAACAGACCGACGCCTCCGGCAGCGGCGTGTATCAGCGCAGTCTCACCTGCCTTGATCGCGTAGGTGCTATGACTAAGATAATGAGCCGTCATACCCTGAAGCATAGCGGCCGCCGCCGTATTGAAGTCGAGTTGAGTCGGAATCTTAACCAGCCGATCAGCCGCTATAGCTGCATACTCTGCATAGCTCCCCAAAACTCCGGTGTAAGCGACGCGTTCTCCCACTGCGAGGCTGGTAACTTCAGAACCCGTCGCCGTAACTACGCCGGACGCTTCCTGACCGAGTACAAAAGGAAGGGCCGCTGGATAGCGGCCTTCACGGAAATACACATCAATAAAATTGACGCCTGCAGCCTTGATCTGCACGACAGCTTCGTTCGGTTTCGGTTCGGGAACCGGAAGGTCAACAAGTGTCAGAGCTTCCGCACCACCTACTCGTGAAACTTGGATAGCCTGCATTGCGCAAGGAAAAAATCGACGTTACCTATGTCACTCGGACTTAACGTTAATACACCGGAACCCAGTATTGCTCACGAATGATCTTCTTCATAGTGGAACTCTTTCGACCTACTTAAGTTCCCCGTCAAGAAGTTCACCACGGCGGGCAACACCTGAGGCGTGAGCGGCTGCTTCAACGTCGCGAGCCACAGCCTCCGCAACACGCTTATCAAAGACAGACGGAACGATGTATTCGGGATGCAGTTCATCATCGCTGATGATGCCTGCTATCGCCTGTGCTGCCGCGAGCTTCATTTCCTCATTGATCTGCGAGGCGCGACAGGCGAGCGCGCCGCGAAATATTCCCGGGAAACAGAGTACATTGTTAATCTGATTCGGATAATCGGAACGCCCTGTAGCCATCACGGCCACATAGGGTTCCGCGTCTTCAGGCATAATCTCAGGCGTGGGATTGGCCATCGCGAAGACGACAGGTTTTGCCGCCATCTGCTTAACGTCGTTTTCATCAATGACGCCGGGCACTGACAATCCCAGAAAAACGTCGGCGCCTTTGATTACATCATGGATGGTGCCCTTCTCTTGATTGGCGTTCGTGTGCTCCGCGTACCATTGCTTTACCGGGTTCATATTTTCCCGTCGTCCGGGATACAGCGCGCCTTGCTGATCGCAGCCAATAACATTTTGCACACCTGCCGCCATGATAATTTTGGTGCAAGCCACACCGGCCGCTCCCACGCCGTTGACGACTACCTTGATATCGCCGATCTGCTTATCCACGATCTTGAGTGCATTGATTAATGCAGCTAACACGACCACGGCCGTCCCGTGTTGATCGTCATGGAAGACGGGGATATCCAATTCATCTTTCAGACGATCCTCAATTTCAAAGCACCTGGGAGCGGAGATGTCCTCCAGATTAATTCCTCCGAAGGCAGTCGAAATCGCTTTGACGGTCCGAATGATTTCCTCTGGATCTTTCGTGTTAAGACAGATAGGAAAGGCATTCACACCGGCAAATTCCTTGAAAAGCATTGCCTTCCCTTCCATTACAGGCATCGCCGCGGCCGGACCAATATCGCCGAGGCCAAGCACGGCGGTCCCATCGGTGACAACAGCAACGGTGTTTTTCTTGATCGTCAGCGTAAAGGCCTTGTCAGGATCTGTATGAATTGCTTCGCACACGCGGGCTACTCCGGGAGTGTAGGCCATCGAAAGATCGGCTCGCGTCTTTAACGGCATCTTCGATATGACTTCAATCTTTCCGCCAAGGTGCATCAGGAACGTTCGATCGGAGACATTTATCACTTCGATGCCTTCGATGCTCTTTACTCCTTCGATAATTTTTTCGCCATGTTCGCTTGAGATCGTATTCACGGTGATGTCGCGGATAATGCATTCGCGACTGACACTAACGATATCGATTGCGCCGATGTCGCCCACGGCGCGTCCGATCACGGTTGCGACCTGCCCCAATGTTCCTGCGCGAGTGGAAAGCTTGACGCGCAGGGTCAGGCTATAACTGGCGCTGGGCATTCGTTCCAAGGCAATGAATCCTTTCTAGGTTATTGGTTCGACAAACTTACCCTCGCAACAACAGTTGAGCAAGCAATGGCAAAACAGCTACGGGGTACGTGCGAACGGTCGATTGCTCAAGATGCACGAGATTTGTCCCGGCCCGTTAGCGCCTCTACGCTACTCATAGATAGAGCAATCCCGCTGACGGACGGCCTATCAGCTTGCCGGTCTTTCGGATCTGATACGGACAGCAGTGAAAGTGAATCAGAAACTCGCTACGCCGTTTGCATTACAAAAGAAGCTTCTTAATTTGCTCCAGCTGTTGCTGATTGATCTTGTTCTTTTCCGCTAGTTCAATCGAGCGCACTCCCAGGAGTTTGTAAACGGCCAGAGCGGTCGATAGTTCTTCTCGTGACAACGCTTTCAGGTGTCTTCCGACAGTTTCAAGATCACCACGCGCAAAGGTTCCGGTTAATGCCTTCGCCGGATTGCCGGCCTTCAAATTATTCATCGCACTCGCAACCAACGGCATCAGGATCTGGCGCGCGATTGTGTGTTTAAGCCCGCACGAAACGAGCATTTTTGTCGCTAGATCGAAAAGCGCTACCATGTGGCCCGATGCCATCACAGCCGCTGCATGGTAAAGCGGCTTGCTTTCAGGCTCAATTGAAAAGCTCTTTCCTTCTAAATCTTTTACTATTAAACGCGCCATTCGAAGCGCTTGCGTGTCGCCTTCCAGGCAATAGAACGCCCCTCGCAATGCTTTCGCGCCAGTTTGAGCTTCATTGATGGACACAAGCGGATGGAGGGAACCAGTGTGAAGCCCCAGCTCGGCGAGCGGATTCAGAACATCTGAAGCAAGAGCCCCACTTGTGTGGAGAACTGTCCGGCTTCCAGCGGAGCTAGCCAGCGAACCTGCAAGTGTTGTAGCCAC
This sequence comes from Pyrinomonadaceae bacterium, assembly GCA_046262135.1. Lineage (GTDB taxonomy): Bacteria > Acidobacteriota > Blastocatellia > Pyrinomonadales > Pyrinomonadaceae > PSRF01. Next base: position 836 of record JBHENH010000001.1, on the reverse strand, counting down.
AGATTCGATTACATCGTCAGGCGTGCTGATCAAAATCAGGTCACTATTTGGAAGGTCATTGAGTTGACCTGCGCCGAATGCTGGGACTGGCTTGCGTGTGCTACCGACGAGTTCCGCAGCTCTTCTTGCGTGGCTTGGAGTGCGAGCGACCAAAGCCACAACACGATATCCAGAGGAAGCCAGGGCTACTGCCAAAGCTTGTCCTAAGCGACCGGAACCTATGACAGCTAACGAAGGTCGCAGGCGCTTAAGCGATTTTGGCTTGGATTTTGGGCTGGACTTTGGCTGAGACATTCGTAGATGGAGACCATCGAAACCTTCCGGCCAAAAAAGGTGCTGCTGTGACCGATGCTCCTATTACTAAGGGGCGCGGGATAACGGATTCTTAGGTGTTTCTAAGGTACTGCATTATAATGGCCGACATCCCGCAATGGCCAAGATTCGACGCCTTTTGCGTGTAGGAGTGTTTGCGCATTTTGCGGCTATCCTCGGCACAACCACGTGCTAGTGGCGGGCATCATAGATTGCGCGTTTGAAAATAGCCAAAACAGCCACCTGGAATACCGGTTTGTTTTCGTTCTTTCAGTTTTCACTGCGCACCCCCTCAATCCCTTGAAGTCGAAAGATTTTCCCCAGAATTCTTTCAGCAATGCATGTTTTCTAAAGATATCTGGAGGTTTTATCAAGATGAATAGCTTCTCCCGCATCGCGACCGCACTGCTCCTGGTTTCGTCCGTACTTGCCGGCTCCGTCGCGGGGATTGCGCAAACGACGCAATCCAGGGAACAAACTGCAAATGCGACAGCAACGAAGAAAGATTCGAAGCAACCCGTAAA